>NZ_JBVHVT010000141.1:0-12368 GCF_055564695.1 Streptomyces sp. NPDC029014 | reverse complement strand
GGGGCTTCGTTGCATCCGTCGCGGCCCCCGAACCGATCGTCACACCCCTGTGACCAGGCACACCACAAGATCACCACGACTTTGAATCAGCCCTGCTCCCATTCCCGCCTGATCGCCGCAGAATCCGGCGCCAGACGCCTCGCGCTGTTCGGCGAGACGAGCATCGACGCGGGGCGTCTGGCGCGCCTGCTGGCTCAGCACGACCGACCCGCCGACCTGATGGACGCCGCGCACGAGATCGCAGGCAGCTTCCACATCCTCCACACCGACGGCCGCTCCACCTACGTCCAGGGCAGCGCCTCGGGCCTGCGCCAGGTGTTCTACGCCCGGTGTCGGGACGGCTCGTACGCCGCCTCCGACTCGGCCGAACCACTGGCCCGGCTGAGCGGTGCCACCCCGCGCATCGAGATGGTCGCCTGGGGGATGCTGCACCCCGGATTCGACTACGGGCTGACCCACGGCACCTACTGGCACGGGGTCAATCGGCTCCCCGCCGACCGGCGGCTGCGCATGACCACCGACCGGGTCGAGTCCACCGCGTGGTGGCGTCCCCCGGCGCCGGAGCTGTCGGTCGCCGACGGCGCACCGAAGGTGCGGGCCGCGCTGGAGGAGGCGGTGGCCGTCCGACTGGCCACGGCCGGAGGCCTCTCGGCGGACCTGTCGGGCGGCATGGACTCCACGTCCCTCTGCTTCCTCCTGGCCGGCCAGGGGGCCCGGTTCCAGTCCTTCGTCGAGCAGACCGTCGATCCCAACCACGACGACGCACACTGGGCGGCGATCGCCGCCCGGGAGATCGACAGGCCCCTGACGGTCCTCGGCCCCGAGGACGTCCCGGGGCCCTACGACGGCATCTGGGAGCCGGACCGGGGACTCGTCCAGGACGTTCCCTACGGGCTGGGCGAGCCGTACACCCTCATCCGGAACCGGGCGAGGAAGACCGCCATGGCCAGGATCTTCGCCGCCACCGGCGCCGACGTGCACATCGGCGGGTTCGGCGGGGACGAGCTGTTCACCATCGCACCGTCGTACTTCGGCGACCTCTACGCGCGCGCACCCCTGCGGGCGGTCCGCGGCATCCGCGACCTCGCCCGGCTGAGGCGCTGGAGCCTGCCCTCCGTCCTGCGCGCGCTCGCCCGGCAGCAGACATACCAGGGCTGGTTCGAGGAACAGCTGAGCCGTCTGCACCTGCCCCGGCCGGACGTCCTCGGCCCCGGCCTGAGCTGGGGCCCCCAGGTCCGCGTGACCCCGTGGTCGACGCCCGCCAACGTCGAGGCCGTCCGCGCGGTCGCCGCCGCCGGTGATGCCGGCCGAACCCCGCAGGCGGACACCCGTTCGGTGCACACCAGCGTCGCGGGACACCGCATCGGCGGGCAACGGCTCGGCCCGCTGCGTGCACTGATGGAGCACCAGGGGATCACCCTGTCGCTCCCGTACATGGACGACGCGGTGCTGGTGGCCGCCCTGTCGGTCTCGCGTGCCGAGGCCCTGCCGGGAACCGGGTTCAAGCCGGTCCTGAAGGCCGCCATGCGGGTGGACGCGGCGCCGGGCTCCCGCGCCGGCGCGCTCTCCCGCTCCACCAAGGGCGAGTTCAGCATGTCGGTGCACCGCGGCCTGGCACGCAACCGCCGCGCACTCCTCGGCCTGTTCGAGGACTCGCTGCTCGCCGAGCACGGCCTGGTGGACATCGACCGGTTGCGCGCCGCCCTGCGGGACACGATGCGCCCCGAATACGAGACCAACGCGCTGGAGCTGACCATCGCCGCCGAGGCCTGGATGCAGGCCGTCGCGGCGGCCCCGGCCACGGCCACGGCCACGGCGGCTGCGCCCGAACGATCCCTCACCAACCGACGACTGGCCTCACCATGCTGAAGATCTCCCCTCACGTCGTGCTCACCAGGACCGAGGACGCGGCCGTCCTCCTCGACAAGAAGTCCGGCACGTACTTCCGTATCAACCCCATGGGGACGGCGGTGTTCGAGATGCTGGCCGCCGGACACACCCAGGACGAGGTCGTGAGCGAGCTGTCCACACGGCACCCCGAGGCCGCCGACCGGATACCCGGCGACGTTGCGAAGCTGATCGACACCATGCGGCGCGCGAAGGTGCTGGTGTGACGTGACACTGCCCATGACCCTGGAGCCGCGCACCCGGCTGCCCCTGCGCCGACGCCCCCTGCCGATGCTGGCCGTCGCGGCGGGCCGCCTCCTGACCCGGCTGAGCCCGCACGCGCTGGAGCGGGTGCTGCGCCGGGCCAGCGGCGGCGCCCGCCCCGCCACCCACGCCGAGGCACTGGCCGCGCGCAGCGACGTCGTCTCCGTCAGCCGTCGCGCCGCCGGACCGTACTGCCTGGAACGCTCGATCGCCGCCGCCCTACTGGCCCGAACGCGCGGCAGCTGGCCCGACTGGGTCTCCGGCGTCAGCCTGATGCCGTTCGCCGCGCACGCCTGGATCGAGGTGGACGGCCGGGCGGTCGGCGAGTCCATGCGGCTGAACGCCTTCCGCAAGAACATCGTCGTCTCCCGCGCCCCGCGCACGGAATGCAGCGGCGGGCGACACGACCACCCCTCCGAGAGTTGAGACGGACGGACACCATGGACACCAAGCGCATAGTGGAGCAACTGGCGAGCCGGGGACACGCCCTGCTACCCGGCTTCGTGACGGGCGAGGCCCTCACGCGGGCACAGGCCGCGATCGACACCTACTTCCCCGACCCGGAAAGGAACGGGAGCACCCCCGAGGAGATCAATGCCCTCAAGCACGCGGTTCCGTTCCCCTTCACCAGCAACGACCTGAACCGGCACGCGTTGGACACCCGGGTCATCGACGTCGTCGAGGAGTTGCTCGGCACCACCGACCTGCGGCTGACGAGCTCCTTCATCCAGGCCAAGTACGGCACGGCGTACGGGGAGAGCCGGGACCAGACCCTGCACAACGACGCCTGGGCGGCCAGCAGCCTGGTGCACCCGCGTGCGGACGGCGTCTACCAGCGCGTGTACGGCATCCTCTACCTGACCGACGTGACCGTGGACACCGCGCCCACCTACGTCGTCGACCGCGCCGCACACCTCGGGCTCCCCCTGTTGACCGAGGCGGGCAAGGGCTCGTACGACAAGGCGGAGTATCCCGAGCTGTACGAGCAGGAGCGGCCCGTGGAAGCCGAGGCCGGCTCGCTCCTGCTGTTCGTCGGTGACATCGTCCACCGGGGCTCGGCCTACAACGAACCGCTCGGACGGCGGCTCGCGCTCTTCTTCAACATGCACGGGGCACAAGCCCGTTGGACCGACAAGCACCTGTGGTCGATGCGGCCGGCCCACCCGAACTGGAACACCCTGCACGAGCTCATGGTCGAACTCGACCCGCGCCAGCGCCACCTCCTGGGCTTCCCGCCTCCCGGGGACGGCTACTGGACCGACGAGACGATCGGGCACCTGGAGCGGATGTACCCCGGGATCGACTCCAAGCCCTACCTGCCGCCGACCCCGACCCCGGCCCGGGTCCCGGGTCAGGTCCAGGTCCAGGTCCCGGCTGCCGCGGTCCCGGCCCCGGTCGCCCCGTGACGACGGAGCGGTCCGGGTACGCGGGACTGGCCATCGACGGGCTGCACTACCTCGGAGAGGTGCTGGAACTGGGGGACGGCTTCGGCGCGGGGGCTGAGGAATCCGTCTGTACCCTCTTCGACGGCTGGGGCCACCGGGTCTCGCGGGACGACGACGGAGGCGGGACCAGGCAGGAAGCCGCGTCGACCGCCCCGTTCGAGTACTCGCTCGTCCTGCAGGAGGACCGCGTCGACGTCCGGCTCTTCTTCCGGCCCCTCCCCGAACGGGGCCCCACCACGGTGCCCGGGAGCTGGGAGCGCGGCCGGCGGACACTGGCCGGCCTGGAACGCCTGGGCGTCGCGCACCTGGAGCGGGTCCGGGCGGTCGCCGACCTGTTCCGGCCGCGCAGCGAGCGGGCGGCGTTCGGAATGTGCCTGGCGGCTTCGGTCCGCGCCTCGGGCATCGCCCGCCCCAAGGTGTACTTCGACACGCTGGCGGCGGGCACCGAACACAGCCGGGAAACGGTCGGGACGGCACTCGACCGGCTCGGCCAGGGCAGGGCGTGGAACTGGCTTCAGCGCCACGACCCACAGGGCATGGCGCACCTGATGCCGGCGTTCCTCGCGCTCGACGTGGACGGGACCCCGCACGCCCGGATCAAGTTCTACACCACGGTCGCGGAACGCTCGGCCGCCGAAATAGAAGCACGCCTGGCCCCTTTGGGCCGCGGTGCGGCGGCCGCCGCGGTCGGCCTGGTCGCGGACACCGCCCCGCAGGGCTCGACGGCGCTGGACATGGCGGGGGTACGCCCGACCCTGTGCTGGAGCATGACCTCGCGCGACGGAGTACGGCCGGACGACGCCACGCTGTACCTGCCGTTCAACCTGTACGCCCCGCAGCAGCAGGAGACGCACGGCCGACTCCGCAGGAGGCTCGCCCCCGCACTCCTGGGCCGGGTGGAGCGGCTGGTGAACGACCACGCGGCGGCGGTGGAGGGGCGGGCGAACCCGTTCCACTGGGCGGCGGCCAAGCTGGTCCACGGCGGAAGGGCCCTCACCCTCTACACCTCGGCGGCGGCGGTGGAGGCGGCCCGGACGGCCCGGTACCCTGCGCGACCCCGCTCGGCCCCCCTTCCGCTCACGACGTAGCCGAGCCGGCGAGGCGTCCGCCCGGCGCGGATCAACAGCTGCCGCAGCGCACCGCTGCCGAGTCGGACCGGGCCGAAGGGCGCCGTCGGAGGCCCTGATGAGAGCCCCGACCCCCGCCTGAACAGGTGCAACGCCCGGTCGTCCGCAGCACTGCAGCAACATGGGCCAGAAGCGGGGCAGTGCGGCGGCCCGCAGCGGTTGGGCCCTCCGTAGCGCCTGTACGGTCCAACTGGAAGGTTCGGACCGCTCTTCCGTGATGGCTACGCCTGGAGAAGGGTGCAGGGCTGAGGTTGGATGACGGGATGGAACGTATCGAGGTTGAGCTGTTCACGGATCCGGGGAACGACGCTGTCATCCGCCTGCCCCCGCGAAACTTTCCGGGTGTGCTGATCCAGGGAGACTCGCTGTCGATCATGCGCGCGGAGGTCGCCGAAATCGTAGAAGCATGCGACCAGGGCGACGTAGGTGACGCCCGCGAGGCTGCGGCCCTCCTCCGCTCCGACCTGGACGAACTGCTGGCCCGCTACACGGATGCTCTGAAGGCGCACGCCATACCCATCCCCTTCTACCAGGGCCCTTGACCGCCCGGTTGCCGCCCGCCGTGCCTGCAGCACGTGCTGAGAGACGGAGATTGCAGGACCGTTCCGCCAGGGGATCACGTCGCCGTGAAGGTGGAGACGCCCTATTCCCCGACTGGGACGTCCTCGTGCAGCAGGCTGTGTTCGCGGACGACGGAATGATGATCGACGCGACTGGCTGCGGGCCGCCCGGAGCGTGTCCTCAGTGCCGGCACCCTGCAGTACGCGTTCATAGCAGGTACTGGCGTCACATAGCGGGGCTGCCGGTCGGCGGCGCCTGCAAAAGGGGCGGCCACGGCCTGAGCGACGCGGCCAGCAGGCGGCATTTGAGGGGGTAGCGCCGCCGAGGGTTCCGCTCGGCGGCGCGGGATTGAGTGACCGTCCAGGTGAGGGTGGCTTCCGCGTGTCCGAGCGTAGTAGCAACTCTCTCCGCTCGGCGTCCGGGGTTACGACGTTCGTCATGCCCGTTCGCTGTGTGGCGTTTCCGGGCGCGGACCGAGGCTCAATGCGTCCTGCCTCGTTCGATATCAAAGCTGTCCGGCCACAGCGTGGTGCTGGCGAAGTGCGCCAGGCGGGCGGCAGCCGCCACGTCGGGCCAGAACCGTCCGGCCAGCAGGTCGGCGATGGCCTGGCGGTTGACCCCGGAGCCCGCCGCGGCCGCCCGCAGGCTCGGCTCGTGGCCTCAAGGGCCTCCGCGAGGGTACGAGCGATCTGGCGAACCGCTTCGGCGGCCGGGTCAGGGCTGGCCTCGCCCGCCTCCTGGGGCCGGGAGGCGAGAGCGTGCCTCCGCCTCCGGGCCATCGTTCCCCGGGCATGACGACACGCGCGACAGCCACCACGCTGTTTCTCACCGCAGCATCACTCGCCGCAGGGCTCACAGCTGCCGCCCCAGCAGCCGCCGGAGGAATCGGAGACCTCCTCTCCCCTGCCCTCGGCACGAACTGCACCAACCACACAACCCGTCCACACCCCAGCGCATCCACCACCGTGGGAAGTGGCGCAGCAACAGGCCTGCTCGCACAACTCCCCCTCACAAGCGCCCTCAACCAATGCGGAGGAGCAGACCTCCCCGACCTCGAAACGCCCAGACATCCCGACTTCGAAGACGCGCACGGACCTGGACACATGTTCTGAACACCGGCTGGCGAGCCGGCGGTACTGCCCCGAAATACGTCAGGCACCGGGCTTGGCCCGCGCACGCCCGTTTCGGCGCGGGCTGCACCCGACCCTGGCCGCCCCACACGCCGCAGCGCCTACCACCGCCCCGAGCGCGGACGCGGCCCAGTCCCGGTTCCACGTGAACTCCCCGCCGCCTGCGGGGGCGGGGATGTAGTCGGAGCGGCCGCCCGGACCGTACAGACATGCCGTGGTGGCTACCAGCACGCAGCCCGCCTCCTGGCCGCCCACGCACCGATAACGCGCCGCCGACCTCCGGGTGCCGGAGTGAGGGCTGTCACCGGATCCGCCTCCGGCCCGCGGTCCGGGCCGCCTGCTGCCGGGGCGCGGGCACCGCGGGCTCCACGGGCGCGGCCTGGCCGGGCGCGGGGCCGGTGGGGGTGGCGGTCGAGCGGGAGCGGGCGGCGGTGGCCGAGACGCGGGGCACTCGGGGGTCGGGGCGCCGGGCGGGGTGGTCAGGGCAGGCAGAGTCGCGCCGACCATGCGGCCCGCAAGTTCTCCGGGCTGGCCCTGCTTCCAGGTGGTGTTGTCCAGCAGCCCGGCCTTCAACCGGGCCAGGAACCCCCACCGTCACCCTCGCCGCATGACCACCACAAACCCCCCGGTGGAGGTTGTGATCATGACCGAGCCCGAGATCCCTCCCTGAGCCTCGACGAGGTGACAGCACTGCCGCCTGGCTTCGACCGGGCCTCCTTCGCCGGGATGACGATGATCGATCCGTTCCACGGCTGAATCCGCGGCGGACGCGGCCGGGGCGGCGGGCGTGGCGTCCGCATTTGTACGGGTTGCCGGGTGATGATGGCGCAGTGCGACTTGATCACGTGTCCTATGCGGTGGCCCGCGACAGCTTCGTCTCGACCGTCCAGTGGATCGGATCGGCCCTTGGCGCCGGGTTCGTCGACGGGGGCGTGCACCCGCGATTCGGCACCCGCAATTTTGTTCTTCCGCTGAGCGGCGGCACCTACGTCGAGGTCGTCACCACACTCGACCACCCCGCCGCCGACCGCGCACCTTTCGGCCGGGCGGTCGCGCGCCGCGCCGCCGAGGGCGGCGGCTGGCTCGGCTGGGTGGTCTCCGTCGACGACATCGCCCCGGTCGAGGCCCGCCTCGGCCGCACCTCGGCCGAGGGCCACCGTGTCCGCCCCGACGGGTTCGATCTGAGGTGGAAGCAGATCGGCCTGCTGGAACTGCTGGAAGACCCGCAACTACCCTACTTCCTTCAGTGGCTGGTCCCCATCGAGGAGCGCCCCAGCGCCGACCCGCGTACTTCCACCACCATCCACGGGGTCTCCATCGCCGGCGACGCCGCTTCCATCGCCGAATTCCTCGGCGAACCGGCCGACCACCCCCTCGACCAGATCGACGTCACCTGGGTCGAGGATGAGGAACCGGGCCTGGTCTCGGTGGAGTTCGCCACCGCCCACGGCCCGGTCACGATCTGACCAGGGCCCGACTGCCCCGCGGGAGCAGCCGGCTGGGGTCTCCTGGCCAGGCCCGGATCGGCTTGCGATCGCGCCCCAGATGCCGGGCGATCGCCGAGATCGACCAGCCCTGGCGACGCAGCGCGTGAGCATCCACGTCTTCCTCCCGGGTGAGCATTCAAGCCCTCGAACAAAGTCGAACTCCGTGCGCGCAGTCCACGACACTCCGAGATCAGTTCGCCACGCCGAGAACGATCAGAAAGAGGGTGGGAAGATCACCTGAGCAGCTTTGGCCACCTGAAGAGCGACACCTGGGGAGAGTCAAAGAGCGCCATCGGCCCCGGCCGAGGCCCTGCCACAGATGGAACCACCCGGCGATCGGCTGGGCATCGGGGGCGCCGCGCCCGGCCGCCCTCGGCGTAGGTGCCCGCCCGGTCCCGGCAGATGATCTCGACGCCAGGGTGGCGGACCAGCCAAGCGGCCAGCGGGCCTGCCTCGCGGGTCGGGAGCACTCCGACCACGCGACGGTCTTCGACGCCCGTCACGACGGTCGAGTAGGTCTGACCGGGGCGGATCGCGAAGTCGTCCACGCCCAGTACACGCGGAGTACCGCACTGCGGATCGGGCAATGCCACGACCCTCCGTAACAAGGTCATCCGGCCGGCTCCGAGGCCCAGCTGGGCGGCCAGGCGGGCGCCGGCACACCCGGCCAGCGCGAGCCCCACTCGCTCCAGGGCGTGGTTGAGCCGCGTGGTGAACCGTGCGGGCGGGGCCGCCAGCTGCGAGAAGGGCTCGGCGAACGTCCGGGGCGGGCAGTTCGCCGACCCGCAGATGAAACGCCGGACCGTCAGCCGGGTCACAAAGCCCTGCTCAGCAAGCGGAAAATCCTTCAGCCTGCGCTGGTAGCGGTCGTGGACTCGGTCAGAAAGCGGTCGCAATCCGGACATGCGGCAGGCTGCAGCGTGGCTTCTCGCCACCACCTCGACCGTGCCGAACGCGGCCGTAACCGTCTCGACATCCACATCGTCGATCCCCTTGAACACCAGCGAGTCCCAGAACGAAGCATCGGCCTCCATGACCAGCCCATCACCGTCCACAACCGACCGCAGCAGCGGGCGGAAGGGGGGTGTCACTTGCTGCTCAGCTGGCGTGGTCCGTGCCAGCGCCCGGCTGCCTCGCACGAGCCCGCTCCTGGTTTGGGCTGCACCGGTATTGATGGTTCAGCTGGCGAGGGAGACGGCGAAGGGCTTGAAGCCGTGTCGACGCAGGATGTGGGGAACCACGAGGATCATGGCCTCGGTGGCGCGGGCTGTGGTGATGCCGCCGAGGTCCTCGATCCATGCGGGCTGCCAGCCCAGGTCGCCGAGCAGGCCGGTGGCGGTCTTCTTCGCGTTCTGGTCGTCGCCCGAGAGGTAGGCGGTCGGTGGAGTGGCCAGGGTTTCGGGAGCGGTCATGACCATGAACAGCATGGTGTTGAGGGTCTTGACCACATGGGTGTCGGGGAGGGCGGCCTGGAGTTGCTCGGCGAGGCTGCTGCCGGGATAGCACAGGTCGCCGGGCAGGCCGTCATCGGCGTCGCGGGTGGCGTTGGAGACATCGACGAGCAGTTTTCCGGAGAGCTCGGTGCGCAGGCCGGCCAGGCGGTCCAGGGAGGTGTCGCCGGGCGTCGCGTTGATCACGATGTTCGCGGTGCGGGCGGTGGTGCGCTGGTCGGCGAAGGCGATCTGTGGGGCGATGCCGGCGGCAAGGGTTGCGGTCTCTTCCGGGTTCCGGACGCCGAGGGTGACACGGTGTCCGGCTGCGGAGAGCTTGCTGGCGAGGTTGGCGCCGACGCGGCCGGCGCCCAGGATGCCGATGCTGGTCATGGGGGTGAGGCTCCTTGCGGTGTGAGGGGGGTGGAGCGGAGGTGTCCGGTCAGGCGATCGGCGACAGGACCTTGAGGGTGGCGGCGTGGATGCCGGGGGCGGCGGCCAGGAAGTCGCGGCTGCCCGTGTTCCAGGGCTCGCCCGCCAGGTCGGTGACGGTGCCTCCGGCCTCGGAGACCAGCAGGGCACCGGCGACCAGACCGGAGCGAACGTCGGAGAACTGCCAGAAGGCGTCCGTGCGTCCGGCCGCGACGTGAATGAGCTGCATCGTGGCGGGAACGGAGACGCGCACGACCAGGCCGTTGATGAGCATGGCGGTGACCGAGTCACCGATCCGCCGGAAGGTACGCTCGTCCTCGCCGGGCCTGGCCTGGCCGGTGCCGGTGAGCGCGGCGCCCAGATCGGTCTTGGCGGACACCTTCAGGGGCCGGTCGTTCAGGCGCGCACCGCCGCCGGCGACAGCGGTGTAGGTGTCGCCGGTCAGTGGCAGATGGACGACGGTGAGCACCGGCTGGTTGTCGCGGACCAGGGTGGCGGTCACGGCCCACTCGTCCATGCCGTGAACGTGGTTGATGTTGCCCTCGGCGGGGTCGACTACCCACCACTCCCCCGCCGGGAGCGCGCCGCCGGCCAGCTCGTCCTCGGCCCACTGCGATCCCCGCCGGGCCCGCAGCAGCGGCTCCCGCAGCACGTCCAGCACCGCGTCGTCGTTGGCGTGGATCTCAGCGACGACATCGTCCAGGCTCACGCCCCGGGCGTGCGGGGTGTGGCGGTCGCGCAGGGTGAGGCCAGCGGTCTTCACCGCGTCGGTCACCTCGGGCAGGAGCGTCGTGCCGGTGGCGAAAGGCATGGCTGTGCTCATGGTTGGGCTCCCTGAGTTCGATGTGTGCGGGCGGCTCGTCTCGCGCCTGCACTTCGAAGGTAGGCGTCCCGATCATTAACAACAAGTGCATGCTATGCAGTTGTAGAGTTACTCGTATGCAATTGGATTTGAACCTGCTCACGGCCCTGGACGCGCTGTTGGAAGAGGGCAGCGTCGCCGGCGCCGCAGCACGCCTTCACGTCACCGCACCGGCGATGAGCCGCTCCCTGGGCCGCATCCGCAAGGCCACCGGTGACCAGATCCTGGTCCGCACCGGCCGGAGCATGGTTCCCACCAGCCGCGCACTGGCCATGCGCGCCCAGGTCCACGCCCTCGTACAGCAAGCCCACCACCTTCTGTCCGCGCAGCAAGAGCTCGACCTGACAGCTCTGGACCGGGTGTTCACCCTGCGCTGGCACGACGCCCTGACCGCTGCCTGCGGCACCGCCCTGATCACCGCCGTCCACCACCAGGCACCCGGAGTCCGACTGCGCCTGTCGGCCGAACCCGGGACGGACGACGCCGAGCTGCGCCGGGGTGAGGTCGACCTCGAATCGAGCTCCAGCCCTCCGACGCTCCCCGACATCCGCCACCGCCTCGTCGGCAGCGACCGGCTGGTCGTCGCCGTCCGACCGGGCCACCCCCTCACCGAAGGGCCGTTGAGCATCGAGCGCTACGCAGCCTCCGAACACCTCACCGTTTCGCGACGCGGAAGCCTGCGCGACCCGATCGACGACGCCCTGACCACCCGCGGCCTCGACCGGCGCGTCGTCGCCGCCGGGCCCACGGCCGCCTTCGCGCTGCAACTCGCCCTCGGCAGCGACCTGGTGGTAACCGTTCCCGACGCGGTCACCCGCGCGGCCCGGTACCAACTCGGTCTGACCACACTGGCGCTGCCACTGCCATTGCCCGAGGTCCCCCTGTACCTGCTGTGGCACCAGCGCTACGACGACGACCGCGCCCACACCTGGCTACGAGACCTGGCCACCGAAACCGTCCAGGCACTATGTGCACCATCGACCGCCTCTCAGCAGCCCTTCACCAACCGGACCGGGCTCTGACGGATACGCCGGGGGGAGGCCGGCGGCAGCAGCAGCCTCGTCGGCATCGTCGCCCAGGCCTACATCGCCCGCGCCCTGCCCGATCCCCAGATCGGCGACCTCCCCCAAAGCCCTCTCCACCGACTGAGCCGCCCGCGACCAGCAGCGTCCGAGGCACCGTCTGCCATCGGCTGTGCGCATTCACCATCGCCGCCACCCTGCGCGACGCCGTCGCCACCGAGGACAGCTGCCCCGCATCCGGATTCCAGACGAGCAGTTCACCGTCCAGGGCCCTGCCGCCCGGCAGCCGGGTCAGCTCGCCGGGCTGGTCAGGATGCAGTGCGGATAATCGTTGTCCGGATCGTCGACGGCGACCCAGAGCTTCAGGACCCTGCCTTGCCTCAAGGCGGCGTAGGAGTCGGGTCGCCGCTCAACGTTCTCTGGGTGATAGGCGTCCACGGGGTGATCGGCGTCGAAGGTCAGACCGACGAAGCTTCGCTTCTCGTTGGAGCCTTGCTTCCAGGTGCCGGTTCCGGACCATGCCAAACTGTCGTACCAGCGGACGGCGACGCAGACTTCGTCGGCGATGAACGTCCCGTCCTGCCTCAGCGCGAGGGTGCCGCCGTCGGCATCGGTCCACGTTGCCACTAGGGCCTGTGTGATGTCGTGATCATTCGGCGGTCTTCAGGAGGTCGTCGATCCAGATCATTGCGGCGCGGAGGTGGAGGCCGGCGAGGTAGCT
>NZ_JBVHVT010000140.1:0-13013 GCF_055564695.1 Streptomyces sp. NPDC029014 | reverse complement strand
AAAGCGGAAGCGGTCAAAAGGCACACCACCGGGGGGGGGGGGGGGGGAGGCTTGGGGGGGGGGGGGGACGGGGGCGGGGGGATCGGCACGGGGTGGGCGCCCCCCCAGCGCGCCGAGTCCGCGGGGCCGGCCGCGGACGTCAGCCGTTCCAGGACCAGTCGGCCACCTCGGGGAGGTCCGTACCGTGCTCGCGGATCCAGGTGTGGTGGCGCTGCCGGGTCTCCTCCATGCGCTGGCGTACGGCCGCGGCGCGCACCGCGAGCCCGGGTACCCGGTCGATGACGTCCATCACCAGTCGGTAGCGGTCCAGGTCGTTGCGGACCACCATGTCGAACGGAGTGGTCGTCGTACCGATCTCCCGGTAGCCGCGCACGTGCAGGTTGTGGTGCCCGGTGCGCCGGTAGGCCAGCCGGTGGACCAGCCACGGGTAGCCGTGGTACGCGAAGATGACCGGTCGGTCGGTGGTGAACAGTCCGTCGTACTCCGCGTCGCTCATGCCGTGCGGGTGGTCCCCGGCCGGCAGGAGACGGGCGATGTCGACCACGTTGACCACCCGTACGGCCAGGTCCGGCAGGTACCTGCGCAACAGTTGGGCCGCGGCCATCACCTCCTGGGTCGGGACGTCACCGGCGCAGGCGAGCACCACGTCCGGTTCCCGGGAGCCGTCCTCGGTGCCGGCCCAGTCCCAGATGCCGGCGCCCCGCGCGCAGTGGAGCTTCGCCTGGTCCATGGACAGCCAGTCGAAGCAGGGCTGTTTGCCCGCGACGACGACGTTGACGTAGCCGCGGCTGCGCAGCACGTGGTCGGCGACGGACAGCAGGGTGTTGGCGTCCGGCGGCAGGTACACGCGGACCGCCTCGGGGCTCTTGTTGAGGACGTGGTCGACGAAGCCGGGGTCCTGGTGGGAGAAGCCGTTGTGGTCCTGCCGCCACACGTGCGAGGTGAGCAGGTAGTTGAGCGAGGCGATCGGGGCGCGCCAGTGCAGGGCGCGGGTGGTGCGCAGCCATTTGACGTGCTGGTTGACCATCGAGTCGACGATGTGGACGAAGGCCTCGTAGCAGGAGAAGAGTCCGTGCCGGCCGGTGAGGAGGTAGCCCTCCAGCCAGCCCTGGCAGGTGTGCTCGGAGAGGATCTCCATCACCCGGCCGTGGTGTTCCAGGTGCTCGTCGACATCGAGGATCTCGGCCTGCCAGGCCTTGCCGCTGGCCGCGTAGACGGCCTGGAGGCGGTTGGAGGCGGTCTCGTCGGGGCCGACGAGGCGGAAGTCGCGCCGGTCGGCGGTGGCCCGCATGACGTCCTGGAGCATGTCCCCGAGGATGCGGGTGGGTTCGTGCAGCGTCGCGCCGGGCTTGTCGACCTCCACCGCGTGGCGTTCCAGCGGCGGCAGGGGCAGCTCGCGCAGCAGGACACCGCCGTTGGCGTGCGGGGTCGCGCCGAGCCGGCGCGCGCCCTGCGGGATCCCGGCCAGCACCTGGGGGCGCGGGGCGCCCTGTTCGTCGAACAGTTCCTCGGGCCGGTAGGAGCGCATCCACTCCTCCAGCTGCCGCAGGTGCTCCGGGTTGTCCCGTACGGCGGCCAGGGGGACCTGGTGGGCGCGCCAGGTGCCCTCTACGGGCAGGCCGTCCACCTCGGCGGGACCGGTCCAGCCCTTCGGGGTGCGCAGCACGATCACGGGCCAGCGGGGTCGTTCGGTGCTGCCGCCGCTGCGGGCGGCCTCCTGTGCGGCGGCGATGCGGTCGAGGGCCGTGTCCATGGCGTGCGCCATCGCGCGGTGCACGGTGGCCGGGTCGTCGCCGGACACGTGGAGGGGGTCGTGGCCGTAGCCGTGCAGGAGGGCGTCGAGTTCGGCGCGGGGCAGGCGGGCCAGCACCGTCGGGTTGGCGATCTTGTAGCCGTTGAGGTGCAGGATCGGCAGGACGGCGCCGTCGTGGACGGGGTCGAGGAACTTGTTGGAGTGCCAGGCGGCGGCCAGGGGCCCGGTCTCCGCCTCGCCGTCGCCGATCACGCAGGCGACCAGCAGGTCCGGGTTGTCGAGGGCGGCCCCGTACGCGTGGGAGAGCGAGTAGCCGAGCTCGCCGCCCTCGTGGATGGAGCCCGGGGTCTCCGGGGCGACGTGGCTGGGCACACCGCCGGGGAAGGAGAACTGCCGGAAGAGCCGGGCCATGCCGGCCGCGTCCCGGCTGACGTCCGGGTAGACCTCGGTGTACGAGCCTTCCAGCCAGGAGTTGGCCAGGACGGCCGGACCGCCGTGGCCGGGGCCCCACACGCACAGGGCGTTCAGGTCACGGGCCTTGATGACCCGGTTGAGGTGGGTGTGGACCAGGTTGAGTCCGGGCGAGGTGCCCCAGTGGCCGAGCAGGCGCGGTTTGACGTGCTCGGGGCGCAGCGGCTCGGTCAGGAGGGGGTTGGCCATGAGGTAGATCTGGCCGACGGCAAGGTAGTTCGCAGCGCGCCAGTGGGCGTTCAGTCCGGTGAGCTCTTCCTCGGTGAGCTCGACGGGCTCCGGCTGCGTGTCGACGGACATCACGACTCCTTTTCGTGGCGGGGCGGAGGCGGTGGCCAAGGAGGGGCGAGGGAGGGGAAGTGGAGGGGGAGGCAGAGGTGGCGGGTGGGGCCGGCGTGGACGTTCTTCCGTCCGGTTGTGCACCGACTACCACCTTGTGCGGTCGGCGAGGTGTCCGACAGGGCCGTTCGGGCCACACCGCCGGGCGGAGTGGACCCGCACGGCGGTGTGGGACACGGCCCGGCCGCACCGGCCCCGGCCCCCGCGGCGGCAGCGGTGACGGCAGCGAAGGCGATGGCGGCCCGTGACGGTGGCCGCGAACAGCAGAAGGCCCCGGTCTCCGTGAGGAGGCCGGGGCCTTGATCGAGCGCTGGGCAGGCCTTGCACCTGCATCCCCCCACAGGAAGTGGGGTGCCTTTCCTTGGACCACCAACGCCGGTCCCACCACCGTTTCTTGCGGCGGCGAGCTCGAGATGGATCGTAGCCCATCCGGAGCATCCCCGCACATCGCGGCAGGTGCCGCTGCGGATCGAGCGTCCGCGGCCAACAATGGGACTACGCCCGACGCGGCCGACCGCTCGGCGCCGGGGCCACCGAGAGGAGCCGCTTTGAAACACCGGATCGCCTCCGTCCTCAGCGTTGCCGCGCTCGCTGCCGGGGCCCTGGGAGGCACGACGCCGTCGGCGGGTGCGACGCCCGGAGGGTGCCCGTACGCGTCCGCCACCTACCGACCGGTCCTGCAGCAGGGCAGCACGGGCGCGGGGGTGAAACAGGCGCAGTGCCTGTCGAACATCTGGGGCGGTGTCCCCAAGCTGGCCGTCGACGGCGTCTTCGGCGGCCGTACCCTCGCCAAGATCAAATGGATCCAGGGCTGCCACGGCCTCGCCAGGGACGGCATCGTCAGGCCCCAGACCTGGGCCGTCCTCTACGACCCGGCTCTGGACTGCTACGACCCCTACCCGGGGTAGCACCACCGTTTTCCCGAACGCCCGGATCGCGCACCGTGTCGCGCTTCGATCCGGGCGGTCCGTTTCCCGATGTTCCGCCGGCACCTTCCGCACCGTCGCCGACAAGGCCCCACGGTCATTCACAAGTTGAACTTTCCCCGCGAAACCGGGGCCGTTGAAATGCGGGAAACGGACCGAATTGCGCGAGCCCGATGGCGATCGCAACGTTGCCATCACGTTAATAATTCACTTCTTGACGATGGCTTGAACGCCCAGTTGACTGCCTCTACCTCGGCCGCACGGACACGGCCCTGTCATGGAGGTTTACATCGTGAACACGCATCTGGGCCGTGCTGTCGTCGCCGTCGCCACGTCCGCGATGGCCGTCTCGCTCACCGCTTGCGGAAGCTCGGAGGACGGCGACGCAAGACCGGGGGAAAAGAGCGACGCGATCAAGGTCGGACTGCTGCTGCCGGAGAACCAGACGGCGCGTTACGAGAAGTTCGACAAGCCCCTGATCGAGAAGGAGGTCGCGAAGTTCACGCGGGGCAAGGGCCAAGTGATCTACGCCAATGCCAAGCAGGACGCGGCCGTCCAGAGTTCCCAGGTCGACACCATGATCACCAACAAGGTGAACGTCCTGATCATCGACGCGGTGGATTCCAAGGCCATCGCCGGCGCGGTCAAGAAGGCCAGGGACGCCGGCATTCCGGTCGTCGCCTACGACCGTCTCGCCGAGGGCCCGATCAACGCCTACACCTCCTTCGACAACGAGGACGTCGGCCGGATCCAGGCCAAGGCGCTGCTGGAGGCGCTGGGCGACCGGGCCGGCAGCGGCCAGATCGTGATGATGAACGGTTCGGTCACCGACCCGAACGCCAAGCAGTTCAAGTCCGGTGCGCACTCCGTCCTCGACGGCAAGGTGGCCATCGGCAAGGAGTACGACACCATCGAGTGGAAGCCGGAGAACGCCAACGCGAACATGGCCGCCGCCCTCACGGCGCTCGGCAAGGGCCGGGTGATCGGTGTCTACTCCGCCAACGACGGCATGGCGGGCGGCATCGTCACCGCCCTGAAGGCGGCCGGGTTCGCCGACCTGCCCCCCGTCACCGGCCAGGACGCCGAGCTGGCCGGTGTGCAGCGGATCGTCGCCGGTGACCAGTACATGAGCGTCTACAAGCGGTACGCCCCCGAGGCCGCGGCCGCCGCGGAGATGGCCGTCGCCCTGGCCAAGGGCGACCGCATCGACGAGATCATCAACCAGAAGGTGGACAGCCCCACCACCAAGGGCGTGCCGTCGGTGCTCGTCCCGGGCATCGCGCTCACCAGGGACAACGTCAAGTCCACCGTGATCGACGACGGCGTGTACACGGCGTCCGAGATCTGCACCGACCGCTACAGGAACGCCTGCGAGCAGCTCGGCCTCCTGAAGCCGTAGGCAGCTCCCCGCCAGGCTCGGCGCCCACCCCGGGTGCCACGCCCCGCGCGTTCCGCTCGGGCGGAGCAACGGCCGCCGCAGCCGGACGCGACTCCGTGTGCACCCTGCGCGTGGCGGACCTCCGGGGACGGCCCGTCGCTCCGCCGGCGGCGGCCTCATGCGGGGCTGCCGCGGCCGCCGAACTCCTCGCCGGCGGCAATGGCCCTGAGCGCCGTCAGGTGCTGCTGGTAGACGGCTCGTCCCTCGGCGGTCAGGGAGAGCCACGTCCGCGGACGCCGACCGGCGCGTCCCTTCTGGACGGCCACCCAGCCGGCCTCTTCCGGCGCCGACACCTGCTTGGAGAGGACCGAGTCGCCCACCTCCACCAGGTCGCGCACGAAGCCGGACTCGGCCTTGTCCACGGGGACCAGGGCGGCCACCACCGACAGGCGCACGGGTGCGTTGAGCAGGGGTGCGAGCGCGTGCCGGGGATGGGAGCCCCGTGGTCCGGCGGGCGGCTCCTCCCCGGTCACGCCGAGCGCCGCTGTTCGAGCCGGGCACCCGTCGCGAGCGGCAGCGCGCACCCCGCGGCGGCCACTGCCGCGAAGCCGCGAAGACGGTGCTGCCGAGGGTGACCGTCAGGGCGAAGACGGCGGCCCAGGATCCCACCATCACCCCGTGCTTGACGCCGAAGCCGCGGGGCGGCACGCGCTGCCGGGCGGCGTACGCGCTCAGTCCCGTCACGAGGAGCGCATGGAACAGCCCGAACACCATGGCCGAAACGGGGCCGTGCCACAGGACGGCGACCGGGGCCAGGACCAACTGCCCAGCGGCGAACGCCCACGGATAGCGGGCGTACCAGCCGCTGCGCACCCGCGCCGCCCGCTCCATGTCGGCGGCCCGCCCCCACGTCACCCCGGCCCCGGTCAACCCGTGCACGACTCCCCCTCGTTCCTTGATCGATTAGGTTGCCAGGGTGGCAACTGCTTTCCGATCCGGCAAGTAGAAAAGGTTCGAGGCCTTTCGGGGGCTTGGGTCGGGGCGGGGTGGGCAGCATGTCCGTCGCCTGCCGGTGCCGTTGGAAGGAGTCCCGAGCGATGCGCCCTGCTGTCCCGGACGAGCCGCGCGGAACCGCCGCCCTGCTGGTCGACTCGCGCGGCCGGTACCTGCTGCACCTGCGCGACGCGAACAAGCCGCACATCTGCGATCCCGGCACCTGGCCCCTTCCCGGCGGCGGCCGCGAGGCGGGCGAGACCTGCCGGGACGCGGTGGAGCGCGAACTGCTGGAGGAGACCGGGCTCGTGGTGCCGCTGGAGCCGTTCGCCGTGGTCGACGCCCGCGGCCCCCACGCGGCCGGCAACCCGATCCAGGTCTTCCTCGGACGGTGGGACGGCGACGCCGACGCACTCCCCCTCACCGAAGGGATCATGTTCCGGCACTTCGGCACCGACCGGATCCCGTACCTCACCATGAGCCCCTGGGCGCAGCAGGTCATCGACCTCCACCGGGAGGCCGGGCCACGGCCGCCGGCCGCGGTCGCGGAACCGGGCAGCGGCGGAGGGCGGGCGCGGCCGCACATCGTCGGGGTGCACCTCTACCTGGAGCGCGGGGGCACGGTACTCCTCGGGCTGCGGCACCCCGACAGCGCGTACGCGGGCGCCGCGCACCACTTCCTCGCCGGGCACTGCGAGCAGGAGTCCGCCGTCGCGTGCCTGGTCCGGGAGGCGGAGGAGGAGGCAGGACTCGTGATCGACCCGGTGGACGTCGAACTGGCCCATGTCGTGCACGTGGTGGACCACCCGGGCGGGCAGCCGCGGATGCAGCTGGTGTTCCGCGCCCGCCGCTGGCGGGGCGAACCCGAGGTCCGCGAGCCGGACCGCTGCGTGTCCTGGGGCTGGTGGCCCGTCGACGCGCTCCCGGATCCGATGGTCCCGTACGCCCGGACCGCGGTCGAGGGGATCCGGGCCGGACGCTCGTACAGCGAACTCGGCTGGGGCTGAGGCGCCCCGTGAGTCTGCCGAACGGTCCGTACCCGTACGCCGGGGACCCGCCGCCGCCGCGCCGCGAGCGGTACGCGCTGCCCGTCGGCGTCCATCTGATCCTGCGCCGCGGCGGCGGGCAGGGCCCGGAGGTGCTGCTGTCCCGGCGTGCCGGGCCCGTGTACGCCTCCGGTCTGTGGCACCTGCCGTCGGGACACCTGGACGGGCCCCACGAGGACGTGGTGGAGGGCCTTATCCGGGAGGCCGCGGAGGAGACCGGCGTCGTCATCGACCGCGCGGACGTGGCGCTGGCGACCACGGTCCACCACCGCAGCCCCCACGGCCGGGCCAGGATCGGCGTGTTCTTCGAGGTCCGGCGCTTCGCGGGCGAGCCGGAGGTCAAGGAACCCGCCGTCTGCGACGCCATGGGCTGGTACCCGCTCGATGCGCTGCCGGAGCCGATGGTGGCGTACTGCCGGGCCGGCCTGGACGCCTACCGCGGCGGGCATCCCGGGGCGGTCCACTTCCAGCAGCCCGGCGACCCCGTCCCCCACCAGGAGGGGGACCGGCGGCAGCGGGCCCGGACCCGCCTCCTGAGCGGGCCGTCACCCGGGGACGGCCCCTCGCGTGCGCTGCTCGCGTTCGCGGAGCGCGCGGTCGGGCGGGTCGCATCGGCCGAGGACGCGTCCTGGGTCCGGCAGGGCAGCGACGTGTGGCGGCTGACCGGCGCCGGCGGCGGCACCTGGTACCTCAAGCGGCACGCCGGGGCCCGCTTCCACCAGCGGGAGGTGACCGCGTACCGGCAGTGGGTTCCCGCGCTCGGCGGCCGGGCGCCGCAGCTCGTCGCCGCGGCCGAGGACCTCCGGGCGATCGTGGTCACGGCCGTGCCGGGCAGCCCCCTGCACGGTGCGCCCGGCCCGGACCGCGGTCTGTTCCGCGCGATCGGCGCGCTCACGGCCGCGTTCCACGCCGCCGCTCCCCCGCGCCCGCCCGCCGCACGGCCCTCCCCCGCCGCGGGGACGTGGGAACGCCACCTCGACGCCGCCCTCCCCCACCTGGCCCCGGGCGACGCCGCGTTCGTCCGGGCCGCCGCCGAGCGGCTCGCCGGCCTCGCGCCCCTCGGCCTGGTGCCCACGCACGGGGACCTACGACTGCGCAACCTGCTGCGGTCCGAGGACGGCGCGCTCGCCGTCATCGACTTCGAGCGGAGCGCGTACGCGCCCGCCGTCCGGGACTGGGTACGCCTCGGGGATGCCTGGGCCCACCGGCCCGACCTGCACGACGCCTTCCGGGAGGGGTACGGGCGCCCGCTGACCGGGCTGGAGGAGGAGCACCTCGTGGCCGAGGCCGTGCTCGACGCCGTCTCCGGGATCGCCCACGGCACCGCGCAGGGCGACCCGGAGGTCGTCGAACGCGGCCGGCGCACCCTGCTGCGGCTGCGCGCCGCGCCGCGGGGTGCGGCGGCGGACTGACACGCGTCGGGCAGGGCGTACGAGGACGAACACGACCACCAGGGAACGGGGTGCACCGGCATGAAGTCCAGCCCGACCGCACAGGACCGGGACGACCACTACGACTCCGGCCGTGACGTCCGGCCGCTGAGCGACACGGAGAGGGCCGTCCTGCGCACGCGCCTCCCCCGGCCGGGCGGCACGCACCCGGCGCGGGCCCTGGACGTGGCCTGCGGCACCGGCGAGTTGGCCCGCTTCCTCGCCGGGGCCGGGTTCCGGGTCGACGCGGTCGACTTCGCCGAGGCGGCGGTCCGGCGTGCGCGGGAGGCGTCGCCGCCGGACATCGCCTACCACTGCCTCGACGTGGCGAACGGCGACCTGGCGGCGCTGCTCGCCGAGTCCGCCCACGGCTCCGGCACCGGCTCCGGCTCCGGCTCCGAGCCTGGGTTCGGGTTCGGGTTCGACGTGATCACCGTCCGGCGGGCCCTCGCCCACCTGCCCGACCGCAGCCGGGTCACGGCCGCGCTCGCCCGACTGCTCCGCCCGGACGGCACGCTGTGCGTGATCACCCCGCACGCCGACCGGCAGCCCGCCCGCCTGCGCGGCGTCTCCCTGGACGACGCCGAGCTCGGCATGCTCGCCGACGGGTGGGAGCACGCCGAGCGGATCGAGGCCGGCGGATCCACCGTGCTCCTGCTGCGCGGCCCCCGGGCCGGGACGGTCGCCTACCGGGAGAAGCTGCCGCCCGGGCCGGCGGCGCTGGCCGGGGTGGCCGTCGTCGTCACCGATGCGCACGGGCAGGTGCTGCTCGGCTGGAACCCGGCCCGCGGGGTGTGGGAGCTGCCCGCCGGGAAGGTCGAGCCGGGCGAGGCGTTCGAGGCCACGGCGGTCCGTGAGCTGGAGGAGGAGGCCGGGCTGCGCGCGTCCGCCGACCGAGTGGTGCTGTTGGGCACGCTGTGCGACTCCGCCCACGGGCTGACCCGGGTCACGGAGGTGGCGCGGCTCACTGCGTACGGGGGTGAGCCTGCCGTACGGGAAGGGGAACCCTTCGCCCGCTGGGAATGGCACGCCCCCGCCGATCTGCGGAACCTTCCGCAGCCGTTGTTCACCTCGACCGCGCAGGCGCTGAACGTGGTGTGGCCCGGCCTGTTACCGGATGTGCCGGCCGCCCGCCACACGCCCCGGCCCGCCGGGCCCGGCGTCCTGCGGTTCGGGGAGCCGCCCGCCGCGGTGCGCCTGCGCGCCCGGCTCGTGGAGCGCCTCGCGGACGGGGGCTGGGCGGACACCCCGGAGCTGCGGGAGGCGTTCGCCCGGGTTCCCCGTCACGCGTTCCGGCCCGAGCAGCCGCTGGACCTCGCCTACGCCGCTGAGCCCCCCGGGCCGGTCGGGCCGGCCGGTTCGGGCACACCGCGCAGTGGGACGAGCGCGGTGTCCCGGCCCGAGACGCAGGCCGTCCTGCTCCGGCGTGCCGACCTGCGGCCGGGCCACCGGGTGCTGGCGATCGGGGGCGGCGGCTACCAGGCCTGCCTGATCGCCGAACTGGTCGGCGAGAGCGGGTGCGTGGTGTCCTTGGACACCGATCCGTGTGTCCGCGCACGGACCGTCCGCTGCGTGGAGGAGGCCGGGTACGCCGGCCGGGTGCTGTCCGTGTCCGGCGACGGCGCGCACGGGGCTCCGGCACACCTGCTGCCCGCGGGCGGGTTCGACGCCGTCCTGGTCGCCGCAGCCGCCGACGACGTACCGACGGTGTGGCGCGACCAACTCGCCGAGGGCGGCCGGCTCGTGCTCCCGCTCCGCCTCGGCGGCTCCACCCGGGCGATCGGCTTCACCAAGCGCCGCGCGGTGCTGTACTCCGACGCCGTCAGCCCGTACGGGTTCGTTCCGGCGCAGGGTGACGCCGGTCGCCGGGGCGAGGCCCCCGTGCCGATCGGGGAGAGCGGCTACGGCATCCGCTGGGAGGGCACGCCGCCCGCCCGCCTCGACGGGCTCGAACGGGCCCTGGCGGGCGGTGAGGCCGTCGAACAGTGGACCGGGGTGACCGTGGGCGGCGACGAGTCGCAGGACGCCCTGCGACTGTGGCTGGCCACGACGCTGGCCGGGTCCTGCCTGCTGACCGGCGGCGGTCCGACCGGGGCCCTGCGGCTGCCGGACGGGGGCGACGCCGCGGCCGTGGTCCGGGGAGGCTCGCTGGCCTGCCTGGTGCAGCGCCGCACCGCGCCCGACGGGTCCCACGGGTACCCGGGCACGTCGTCGCGCCGGGAGCTCGGGGTGCGGGCCGTCGGCCCGGGCGGCAAGGCGGCCGCGGACGCCGTGGCCGCCGCGGTCCTGGCCTGGCAGCGGGAGTTCCGCGGGCACGGCGCCCGGACCACAGCCCGGACCGGGACCCGTGTCCCGGCTCCGGCCCCCGTCCTGACCCTGGCCCTGCACCCGGCCGGCACCCCGGACGACCGGCTGCCCGCCGGGCACGTCGTGGACAGACCGCGCTGCCGGATCGTGTGCCGGTGGCTGCCGGCACGCGGCGGACGCGGGGAGGGCGGGACGTGAGCGCAGCCCCCGCACCCCTGCCCAGCCTCCTCGCGGTGTTCGCCCACCCCGACGACGAGTCCCTGGTCGCCGGCGGTGTCCTCGCCCAGCACGCCGCATCCGGGGCCCGGACCTCGGTGCTCACCGCCACCTGGGCGCCGGACAGTCACCGGGCCGCCGAGCTCGGCGAGGCCGTACGGATCCTCGGCGCGGGCCGGCCCCGGATGCTCGGGTACGCCGACGCCCGCGTCCCGGAGTCGGCGCCGGGCGCGCCGCGCTTCCTCGACGTGCCGCTGGACGAGGCCGTGGGGCGGCTCGTCGGGCACCTCAGGGACTTCCGGCCGGACGTCGTCCTCACCCACGACGCGTACGGCGGGCTGACCGGCCACCCCGACCACGTCCACACCCACCGCACGACCCTGCTGGCCGTGCACGCCGCCGGGCTCGAACACCACTACCCGGCGTCGGGCCCACCGTGGCAGCCGCGCGCGCTCTACCTGGCCACCCATCCGCACTCCGGCGTCGGGGACCTGGGCCCGCTCCTCACCCGGGTGGGGAAGGCGGTCCGTTCCGTGCCGGAGGAGCACGTGACGGCTGCCGTGGACGTACGGCCCTGGCTGGAGCGGAAGTGGAGCGCCGTCCTCGCCCACCGGAGCGAAGTGGAACGCATCCGCCCGCTGCCGGGCCTCCTCTCCCGCCTCTCCGCGGAAGCCCGCGAACGGATCATCGCCACCGAGTACTTCACGCGTCTGGACGCCCGTCCGGGCGGCGGCGACGGGCGGCGACGGGCCCGGCTGGAGACCTGATCCGGGGGCCGGGCGGGGCCGCCGCGCGGTCGTCAGCCGTCGAAGCGGCGGCGGGAGGCCTCGATGTGGCCGATGTACTGGTGGGTCCAGTCGCACAGGCGGGCGACGGTGTCGCGCAGGGCGGTACCGGCCTCGGTGAGGGTGTACTCGACCCTCGGCGGGACCGTGGGGTACACGGTGCGGTCGACCAGGCCGTTGCGCTCCAGCATGCGCAGGTTCTGCGTGAGCATCTTGTGGCTGATGCCGTCGATCTCGTTGCGCAGCTCGCTGAAGCGCAGTGTGCGCCCGCCGAGGGATTCGATGATCAGGAGCGCCCACTTGTTGGCGACGTCCGAGAAGACCTCCCGCCCCAGCGAGTCCGCGCGCAAGAGGTCTGCTTCGTCGGCCGGGCTGCCGCCGACCTGCTTGGTCACCATGAGGTTCCTCAGTCACCGAAAAGTGCGTTCTTCCACGTCAGCGATCACTCTCCTACGGTTTCCGAGTAACCACAAGAGAGCACGGGCGGCCGTTTCCGAGGAAGCGGACCCCGCCCGCTCGCGACGAAGGAAGCAGGCTGCGCAACATGGCCATCACCTTGATCGACCCCAGTGGACTGCCGCAGGTGGACGCCTACCGGCAGGTGTCCGTCGCGTCCGGCTCGAAGCTGGTCTCCATCGCGGGGCAGGTCGCCTGGGACGCCGACGGGAGCACGGTCGGCGAGGGCGACCTCGCCGCCCAGGTCGAGCAGTGCTACCTCAACATCGGCACCGCACTGGCCGCGGCCGGGGCCACCTTCGCCGACCTGGCGAAACTGACCGTCTACGTCGTCGACTGGACGCCCGACAAGATGCCGCGGCTCATGGAGGGCATCGGCCGGGCGGCCGCGAGGCTGGGGGTCGTCCCGGTCCCGCCCGCCACGCTGCTGGGTGTCGCGGCCCTGGACGTACCCGAGCACCTGGTCGAGATCGAGGCCGTGGCGGTCGTCGACTGAAGCGCCGTGCGGTGACCCGGCCGCGTGGCGGCGTGGCGGCGTGGCGGCGTGGCCGCGGTGCAGGGCGAATCGATTCGTCACCCCCGCAAGGACAAGGAATGCGCCATTCCGCTATCGCGGGGCGCATCGCTGCGGAATCCTGCCAGGGACGTTCCGACGCCAAGGGGTGGGAGAGGCAATGGCGGAGGGGGACCGGAACCTGTCGGTGCACGGCGACGCGGTCGGGCAGTTCGTCACCGGCGACAACAACGACGTCCTGAGCGTCGTCGTGAACGCGACGCATTCGACGGTGACCGTGGTGGGGGGGGGGGGGGGGGCCCAACCCATGCGCCGCGAACGCCCCCAACACCTGCCCCACCGTTCGGGTCTCCCCCCCCCCCCCCGCGACAACAAACCGGCGGGCCCTGTTTGTCGCAT
>NZ_JBVHVT010000139.1:0-13244 GCF_055564695.1 Streptomyces sp. NPDC029014 | reverse complement strand
GCGTACGCCGCAGTCGTCACGTTCGCGGCGGCGGCCAGATCGGCAGGCGGTGCGAACCGCCGCTCCTCCTTGAGCAGATTGGCCAGGCTCTCGTTCGTCACGTTCGTTCTCCTCGTGTGGTGCTGTACAGCTGTGTGTTCAGGGGGCCGGTGGCCGGGTCGGGCCGTCAGCCGGTGGTGCAGGCGCCCGCGGGCACCGAGTGGCGGCGGTCGCGCTGGTACGGGGGTGCGGGTGCCACCCGGTCCGGCGCCTGGGCACACTGCGGCATGCGGACGTGCGTGGTGTCGTCCCAGGCGATGAGCCGGGCGGCGAGCAGGCACACCGCGGTCACGCTCAGCAGTACGGCGCAGGAAAGGACGACGACGGCGATGCCGCTGGTGCCGGACCGGTCCGCGGATCCTGTGCCGGCGCAGCAGCAGGCCCGGTCCGGCGACAGTGGATGCCGCGCGGCGGAGGGCGCCGGTGATCCGGCGCCCGTGGGCTGTGGAGTGGTCAAGGTCTTCCCCGTGGTTCGTTCTTCCGAAGGCGTTGCGGCGGGCCCGTCCGCGGTCCCCGGCGGCGGACGGTCGCGGCCGGCCCGGTGGACGTGTCCGTACGGCGAGGTGCCCGCTTGTGACGGGACGGCGACACTCGCCGGCAGGGTTGATGCGATCTCATCAAACGAGGGACGCCCTGGCCAGGGTCACGCACCGTAAGGTCCAGATCTTTCGGCGGTGCGGGGCTTCTTTCGGTAGGCCCACGCGGGCCGGTGCGATAATCGGACGTGGCGGTCGGCGGGCGACGGCCGCGAGCCTGACAGGGGGACGTCCGTGCCGTCCGCAGCACCTACGTCGATCCGATCCGTGCAGGTGGGCGGATGGTGACCGGCGACGCAGCGCCCGGTCCCGCGTTGTGGTCCGATCCGGCCGGACGGGAGACCGAACTCGCCGACCTGCGTGGCATGTTCGGCATCGCCGCCGGTACGGCCCCTGCGGCGACCGCCGCCGCGAGCGGCGCGGTGACGGAAAGCGACCATGCCTTCGTGCTGGTGCGGGGCGGCCACGGCAGCGGCAAGAGCGCGCTCGTACGGACCCTCCTCGGCGAAGCCCGCGCCGAAGGCCGTACGGTGCTCTCCGCCTGGGCGGAGCGCGCCGCGGGCCGGGACGGGCTCGCCGTCCTGCGGCAGCTCCACGCCGCCGCCCGACCCGATGCCGCCACCCGGCCCGACGACGCCGTCCAGCCGCCCGCGCACACCGCAGGCGGGCATCCGGCCGAACTCGCCGCGCTGCTCGCCACCCCCGGCAGCCGCCGCCTCCTGTGCATCGAGGACCTCCAGTGGGCGGACGGGGCCTCACTGCGGGCCCTGCGCAGGCTGATGCGCCGCGCCGACGGACGGACACCCGCCGTCATCGCCACCCTCGGCCCCGGCGAATCCGTGGACGAGGAGGCGCTCGGAGCCCTGCTCCCGCTCTTCCACGAGCAGCTCGACCTCCTTCCCCTCACGCCCGACGCGATCCGCGACCTGCTCGCCGCGGCCGGCCGCCGGACGGACGCCCCGCTCGTCCACGCCTGCCTGGAGGCCACCGGGGGCAACCGCTTCCTGCTCCTGTCCCTGCTCGCGGCCCTGGACGCCGACCGCACCGGCGAGGAAGCCGTCACCGTCGCGGTACGCGGCCTCGCCCTCGAACTCGCCCCGACCGCAGCCGCGCTGCTCCGCGTGAGCGGACCGCACGCCGAGCCGCTCGCGCGGGCCCTGGCCGTCCTCGGCACGTCCCAGCCGGTGGAGCTCGTCTCCGACGTCACCGGCGTCCCCTGCCCCGCCGCCGAGGACACCGCGCACGTACTCGAACGCGCCGGCCTGCTGCGCCGCTGCGGCCGCGGCGTCCGCCTCGCCGCGACCCTGCTGTCCAACGCCGTGGAGCAGTCCGTTCCGCCGAGTCGGCGCAAGGAACTCCACGCCCTCGCGGCCCGGTTCCTCCTGGATCGCGCCGCGCCGCCCGACCAGGTGGCCCACCACGTGGTCCATGCCGCGCCGGGACTGCCCTTCGCGCCCGAGGTACTGCGCCGCGCGGCCGTGGAGGCCATCGAAGCCGGAACCCCCGACCGGGCGGCCCGCCTCCTGCGCTCCGCCCTGCGCGAGCCGCTGACGGAACGCCAGCGCTCCGGCGTGCTGTCGCTCCTGGGGGAGGCCGAGCTGGAGTCCAGCGTCCCCACCGCCATCGAAGGGCTCCGCCGCAGCCTCCGGCTCAGCGACGGCCCGGGGGAGCGCACCTCCGCAGCCCGCCGGCTCGCCGGCGCGCTCTTCGCCGTGGACCGCTACCTCGATGCCCTGGACGTGCTGGAACGCACCAGCACCGCCATCCGGCCCGTCGATCCCGCCTACGCACTCCGCCTGGAGATCGACTTCCTCTTCGTCAGCCTCGTCGAGGTCTCCTCGGCGGCCCGCACCCACCCCCGGCTGATGGCCCTGGCGATGTCCGAGGCGCGCGAAGCCTCCGTCGTACGCCCCCTCGCTGCCCTGCTGAGCCTGCGCGGTGCCATGGTCGGCGAGGACCCGGCCGAGGTGGTCCGCCTGGCCCGGCTCGCCCTGGGCAACGGCATGGTGCCCGCGGACGACGAGTCGGTCGTGTACCACTGCGCCGTCCTGGCCCTCGGCGCGGCCGGTCGCCCCGACCTCGCCCACGAGTACGCCGACACGGCGGTCGCCGAAGCCCGGGCCCGTGGCGCCGTCTTCCAGTACTCCCACGCCATCAGCACCCGCGGCAACGCGAACGCCCGCATGGGCCGCATCCCGGACTGCCGGGCCGACGCCGAGGCCGCCCTGGAGGCACTGCAGGAGGTCGGCGTACCGCTCGGGGCCAGCCACACCGTGTTCGCCGTCGCCACCCTCGTCGAGGCCCTGACCCGGCAGGGCCTCGTCGAGGAGGCCCAGTCACTGCTGGACCGCAGCGGCATGGACGGACACCTCCAGCCGTACTGGATCAACGACTACCCCCTGATCGCCCGCGGCTGGCTCCGCATCGCCCAGGACCGGCCGGAGGACGCGCTCGCCGACTTCCTGGACTGCGGCGCCAGGACCGGGGCCCGCAACATGCCCGGGCCCGGCTTCTACCCCTGGCGGTCCGAGGCCGCGCTCGTACACGCCCGGCTCGGCCGCGCCGACGAGGCCCTGCGGCTCGCCGAGGAAGAAGTGGAACTCGCCCGCACCTGGGCCGTGCCCGAAATGCAGGGCGTCGCCCTGCGCGCCCTCGGCCTGGTCACCGGCGGCCCCCGGGGCCGGGAGCTGCTCGACGAGGCGGTCGGCATCCTGAAGCAGTCGCCGGCCCGGTTCCGTCACGCGCAGGCGCTCGCGGACCGGGGGCTCGTCGGCATCCGCTGCGGCCGCGTCACCGAAGGACGCGCCGACCTGAAGGAGGCCGCCAGCATCGCCCACGCGTGCGGGGCCGCCGGCCTCGCCGAAGCCGCGCTCCGCGAACTGCGCGCGCTCGGCGACCGACCGCGCACCCGCACCTTCCAGGGAGTGGGGGCACTCACCCCGACCGAGCGGAGGGTCGCCGCGCTCGCGGCCGGCGGCATGACCAACCGGCAGATCGCCGAGCACCTCTTCGTCGGCCTGCGCACCGTGGAGATCCATCTCACCCACGTCTACGCCAAGCTCGGCATCAAGGGACGCCGGGAACTCGCGGACGCCCTCGCCTGACCGCAGTTTTCTTCCTGTACGTCTTTCGGCTGCCGACTCCGGCGCCGTCGGTGTGATGCGGGAAGCGGCGGAAGGGGGCCGCGATGCAGGGGGCTTCGCGCGTCGTGCACCACTTCCACCGCGAGGAACCGCCCCCTGTTCGGTTTCGCTGCGCGCGGGACGAGTGGAAAGGTTGGGGGTTTCGTGCGCCCGTCGTGCATGGATGTGCTGAATCAGCGATTCACGGTGCTGCGGGGGTGGTCGGCGAGCCCCGGATGATGTTGGGTATCGCGTTCAGGGCCGCGCCAGTTCGGGGTGGACACCCGCCGCCTCGAAGACTGAGCGAGGACGCGCAAGAGGAGGGGGGAGGGAGACGCGCGTCACATTCTCCTCGCCGCCGAGCCCGGGCGGGGGCACCGACGGCTCGGTCTGCGCGCGGCCGCGGCCGTCCGGCCGCCCGCGCAGCCGGAGAGCGAGGTGATGCGGCTGCCGCCGCCCGGCCGACCTGGGGTGAATCCTCATTTATGCTTCAAGGCGGCCGCGGGTCAGTGGCTCGTAGCTGTGCGCGACAACGGGGAGCGGTCTGTCCGGCCGGGTCGAGGAGAGCGGCCTGCGCCGGGTCCTTGGTCCGGACGGGATCATAAGACGCTGATCATGAAGGTCTTGGGGAATCGGGTGACCGGCGACATGCGTCTCAGTGGTGCGGGGCGCCCGACCCACCCGCCCGCGAACAGAAGACCCCCAGGGAGAAGTGAGGTATGCCAGTGATCTGCGTCGGAGGCATGATCGGAATCGGCAAGACGAGCGTGGCCGAACTGCTCGCCAAGGAGCTGGGCAGTCAGGTCTTCTACGAGAGCGTGGAAGACAACCCGATCCTGCCGCTCTTCTACACGGCGAGCCCCGAGGAGATCCTGGCGAAGCGCTACCCCTTCCTGCTCCAGCTCTACTTCCTCCAGACGCGGTTCGCCGCGATCAAGGAGGCGTACAAGCAGGGCGACAACGTCCTCGACCGGTCCATCTACGAGGACTGGTACTTCGCCAAGGTCAATCACGACCTGGGCCGGATCAGCTCCCTCGAGATGCAGGTGTACGAGGGGCTGCTCGACGAGATGATGCGCGAGATCGAAGGCCTGCCGTACCGCAAGGCACCCGATCTCATGGTCTACCTCAAGGCGGACTTCGAGACGGTGCTGCACCGCATCGGGCTGCGGGGCCGCGACTTCGAGCAGGACGAGAGCCTCGTCGAGTACTACCGGACGCTGTGGTCCGGCTATGACGACTGGGTGCACAAGCACTACTCGGCCAGCGAGGTCCTCGTCGTCGACATGAACAACACGGACGTGGTGAACAACGCCGAGGACGCGGCCCGCGTGGTGCGGGAGGTCAAGGACGCCCTGGTCGCGTCCGGCCGCCGGGGCTGAAGCCCCGAAGCCTGAAGCCGGCCGCGCTGTCGCCCCCGCGGCCGGCTCGTCGACGCGCTGGCGGCTTCGCGCGACGCCATCGCCCCCGTCGAGGCCCTCGGACTGGAGCGGGTCGACCTGTTCGGGTTCTCCGTCGGCAGCTTCGTCGCGCAGGAGATGCTGCTCACCAGGCCGTCGCCGGTGGCGAAGGCGGTCCTGGCGTCCCACCCCCAGGGCGCGCCGCGCGTGCACGGCCGGGCGCCCGACGTCAACCCCGCCATCGGGGAGCCGACGACCGATCCCGGGGGAATGCTCCACGCGTTCTTCACCGACTCGGTTCAGGCCCACTGCCCGATCGGCCGCGCACCGCAGCGGCGCGGGCCCAGCCCTCGTGCCCGTACTGCCGACCGCGCGGAAGATCACCGCTTGACCTCAACCATGCTTGAGCTCATACGGTCTTCACATGCCCGCACGGTGTGCGGGATCCGCGCTGCAGTACCTGGAGGGGGATACCCATGACGACCCAGCAGATCTCCGACGCCGAACTCGCCGGACAGCCCGCCGCGTACTGGACCGGTGTCGCCTACGAGGCGCTCATCGCGTTCACCCGTGCCCGGCAGGCCGAAAAGGGCTACACCCAGCCGCAGTTCTGGCTGCTGCGCAACCTGTCGGTGAACGACATCTCGCCCGACGGTGAGGGGATGACCCTGCCTGAGCTGCGGGAGGCCATGGCCTCCTACATCCGGCCCGAAGACGACCTGGCGGTGGAGGCCGAGGCGCTCCTGGAACGCGGGTGGTTGACCCGGGACGCCCAGGACCGGCTGTGGCTCACCGGGGAGGGGGAACAGGCCCGCGTCGACATGGCCCGCAACGCTCCCGCGATCCGCGCCGCCCTCCACGCGGGCATCGATGACGCGGACTACGTCACCACGGTGAAGGTGCTCCATCGGCTGATCCGCAACGCGGGTGGGACGGTCGCCTGACAGGCCGCGGGCCCGGGGCGTGACGCCCCGGGCAGGATGCGCCAACCGATCTTGCGGGACGACCCTCAGAAAAGGCCGGCGCGCATGTGGTGCGTCAGGTTTTCGAGGATCTCGCGCAGCCACGGGCTGCGGACGGCCGGCAGTCGGGCCAGGGTGTGGTGGCACACTCCCGGGTCGGCCCGGAACGGGCGACGGGGCAGTGGTGCGGGCGGCTCGTCGCGGAGGACGCCGTCGGGCATGCTGCCCGACGCGGGGACGGGCAGGTACGGTTCCGGGAACGCCAGCCACCGCCATACGCCGAACGGCAGCGGCACCAGGGACGCCGGGTCGGTAGGGCCGGCCGGAGCCCAGGTCTGGCCCGTCTGCGGGTGGGTCGGCACGAGAAGGATGTGGGCGTCCCCCTCCCCGTCCGCGTCGGGGGCGGGTCGTCCCGGTCCGGTGAGGACCGCGCGCCGCGCCGGTGGACCTGCGGGCAGCAAGGCGTCGAGGGCGCGCCGGAACACCCGCGCGGTCAGGCCGTCCGGGACGGCGACCGGCCGGCCTTCCGAGGCCGCCAGCAGGTGGGCCAGGGCCTGGCCGGCGGCGGCCTCCCACTGGGGGCCCCATGCCCACCAGTGCTTCGTTCCCAGCAGCGACCCCCAGGTGGTGAGCGGCTCGAACGGGGGCGTGCCCCTCCCCGTCGCCGCCAGCTCGGCCCAGGAGAGCGGTGCGGTGTCGGCGATGTCGGCGCCAGCGGCGCGTAGATCCCGCGGGCCGCAGCCTCGCCCGGATCGACGTCCTCCCACGTCCGCCACGGCGGCCCCCAGGCTCCGGGTGCACGGCGAACGCGCCCGGCTCCATGAGCTGGATCCCGTTCCCGTACTTCTGTTGGGCGTGGGCCGGCAGGGCGACCTGGGACAACGGGGTGGTCAGCGCAGCGCCGCACCCCACACACACGAAAACGAACAAACGTCCTCCAGCTGGGAAACAGAGACATCGTCGCAGCTCGGCGGCGACCGACCCATCGGGTTTCCCGGAGGGCGGCGTGGACGACGGTCGTTCGCGCTCGCCCGCCCCGGGGCCCGGCCGGGGCAAGTCGGGTGCAAGTGCCCTGCAACAGGGCTCCGAAGACTGGGCGCCATGACTTCGAGCAACACCTCCGACTGCACCGTGCACCCCTACACCCGCGAGATGGCGATGATCCACCAGGTGTTCCGCCGCGAGTCGCGCCTGCTGGCCGAACTCGTCCAGGAGGTGCGTCCCGGCGACACCGCCCGCTCCCGGATCCTCGCCGAGCACTGGCGGCTGTACTCCATCGGCCTCCACGCCCACCACACCGGCGAGGACGAGGTGCTCTGGCCGGTCCTGCTGCCCCACCTGGACCTCGACGCCGAGCAGGTCCTGGCGATGGAGGCGCAGCACCGCGAGCTCGACGAGGGGATCGCCGAGGTCCAGCAGCACATGGACCGCTGGCAGGCCCGGGCCCTGCCGCAGGACCGCGACGAGCTCGCCGAGGCGCTGCGCAGGCACCACCGGCAGCTGTGCGCCCACCTCGACGAGGAGGAGCGGGAGGTCATGCCCCTGGTCGCGCTCCACGTGAACGAGGAGCAGTGGCACGCGGTGGGGGAGCGCGGGCTGGCCGAAACGCCCAAAAACCGGCTGATGATCGCCCTGGGCGCGATCCTGGAGGACAGCTCTCCCGAGGAGCGTCAGGAGTTCCTCGCCCGGCTGCCCGTCCCTGCCCGGGTGCTGTGGAAGGTCGTCGGACGGCGCCAGTACCGCCGCGAGACCGACCGGATCCGCGGCCGGCGCACGACCGCCTGACACGCCGCCGTGGCGGTCGCGCCGCCCGCCCCCGCCCCGAATCCCCCGGCCCCTAGCGGCCCCGGATCCCCGTCCCGCTCCGTCCCGACCGAGGAACTCCCACCGATGCGCATCGGATTCTCCGTCCCCCAGTTCGGCCCCTTCGCCGACCCCGACCGCACCGCCCGGATGTGCACGGCCCTGGAAGCGCTGGGCTGCCACAGTCTCTGGGTGGCCGACCGACTCCTGGCACCGCTCACGCCCGCGGAAGGCTACGCCGGCGGCAAGGAGATGCCCGTCCGGTACGGGACCCATCTCGACCCGCTGCTCGCCCTGGGCGTTGCGGCCGCGGCCACCGAACGGGTCCGTCTCGGCAGCAGCACGCTCAACGCCCTGTGGCAGCCGCCCGTCGTACTCGCCCGGGCGCTGACGACCCTCGACCTGATCAGCCGCGGGCGCCTGGAGGTGGGCATCGGGCTGGGCTGGATGCGGGAGGAGTACGCGGCCGCCGGGGTGCCCTGGCAGGGTCGCGGCGCGCGGCTGGAGGAGACCCTCGACGTCCTGGACGCCGTATGGCGGTGTGATCCCGTCGTCCACACCGGCCCCCTGTGGACGATCCCCGAGTCGACCGTGCTCCCCAAGCCCCTCCAGCGCCCGAGGCCGCCGATCCTGCTGGGCGGCTTCACCCCGCCCGCCCTGGAGCGGGTCGGCAGGCGCGCCGACGGCTGGCTCGGGGCCTCGATGCCGCTGCCCTACCTGGGCGGCCTCTGGGCGGTCGCCGTCGAGGCCGCCGAGCGGGCGGGGCGGGACCCGGCGGCACTGCGCCGGGTGTTCCGCGTGAACGCCGACGTCACCACGGCCGGGGCCGACCCCGCGGAGACCCACCACCGCGGGACCGTACGGCAGATCTGCGACCACCTCAGGGCGATGTGCGGGGCGGAGACCGACGAGGTGCTCGTGGACCTCCAGCTGACGACGGACTCGCCCGAACAGTTCCTCGACCTCGCGGCGGCGTTCATGGCCGAACTGGCCGAGCCTTCCCCCCCCGGCCGCCCCGACGGTGAGGGGTACCCCTACGCGGGCGACGGCGACGGCGACGGCGATGGCGGCGACGCCGCCGGCGGCAGCCCGGCCAGTCCGGTCCGCGCCGCTTCCGCCCAGTGGGGGGAGTCCCACGCGGCCGCCACCCGCGCGGCTTCGAGGTAGTGGCTCCGGGCCCGGTCGGGGTCGCCCAGGAACCGGGCCAGTTCGCCGAGGGTCTGCGCGACGGGCCGGAACGCGAGGCTCAGGCTGCTCGTACCGCCCGCCAGTCCCTCCAGGGGCAGCAGGTCCTCGTACACCTCGGTGGCCGCCTCCCTGTCGCGGAAGGTGATGGCGGCCAGGCCGCGCATCCCGGCCAGGATGGGGTAGGCGAAGTCGCGCCGCAGCGCCACGCGCTGGCCGAAGATCTCCCGGGCCTCCTCGGAGCGCCCGGCGGCCAGCAGCGCGAGCGCCGCGAGGGCTTCGTTGTGCGGCTTGTACAGCTCCCACACCATGAGCAGCACGGGCACCATTTCGGCGAGCCGGTCCTGCTGCAGCCGCATGCAGCCGACGCTCAGGGCGGCCAACCCGCTGAGGTCCACCGCTCCCCGGGCCCGCAGCTCCGCCACCGCCGACCCCATGGCCTCCTCCGCCTCCTCGAACCGCCCCCGGGCCATGGCGAGCATGGGACGGCGCAGCCTGGCCACCGCGAACGCGCCCTGCAGCTCGTACGTACGGGCGATCCCGTCCGCCCGTACGAGGCAGCGCTCCATCTCCGCGGGGTCGTTGCCGGCGGCGGCGATCCGGGCGGCGGTGTAGGCGCTCATCCAGGAGTACTCGGGGCTGTCCTGGGCGTCGGCCACCTCGACGAGTTCCCGGTGGAGCTCCAGGTAGGCGGCGGGTTCGAGTTCGCAGTCGACCTTGCGCAGCAGCGAGGTGAGGGTCAGGCCCCGCAGCCGCGGATCGCCCACGGTCCGGGCGAGGTCCACGGCCTGCCGTGCCACGGCCACGGCGCGGGGATCGGTGTCGTCGAGCGCGTCGGCCAGCTGGTCGAGGAGCAGGCACCGCTGCCGGTCGGTCAGTCCCCGGTCCTTCAATAGCTCGTCGAGCTCCTCGACGGCCTCCGGGTCGGACGCCGCGTACGGGCGCACGCGCCAGGGCGTCGGCTCGGTCCACGTCGTGTAGGCCGCCGTCAGCAGGTCGGCCCGGCCCTCGGCACGGGCCACCCGTACGGCCTGTTCCTGTGCGTCGCGGGCGGGGACCACGGCCCCCATCCGGATCCTGCAGTCCACCAGCTGCCCCAGCAGCATCACCCGGAGCAGGGCGGCATCCTGGTCGGCGAAGGCGGCCGGATGGCCGGTGAGCAGGCCGAGGGCCGCGTTCAGGAGGGCCTCGGCGTTCTGGGGGGCGTAGCGGCGCACCGCCTGTTCGCACGCCAGCCGGGCGTGCCGGACCGCCGGCCCGGCGTCGCTGGTCACGACCGCGGCCGCCCGCAGGAGGTGGTGGGCGGTGGCGGCGACGTCGTCCGATCCGAGGGCGATCAGGCCCCTGCCCAGACGGGAATGCATCCGGGCCAGCCGCAGGCGCGTGAGGTCGCCCTCCAGCGCGTCCCGCACGAGGGCGTGGGTGAAACGGACCGTGCCCGGCCGCGGCTCGGTGAGCAGTCCGGCGGTGACCCCCGCGTCCAGGGCGTCGAGGAGCTGCTCGGCATCACTGTCCGTGGCGTGCACGAGGAGGGCGACCGGAGCCTCGCGCCCGGCGACCGCCGCCAGCCGCAGACCGGCCGTCACGGTCGGCGCGAGCAGGGCCAGCCGTCGCCGCAGCACGTCCTGGACCCCCTGCGGGACACGGGCCAGCGCCTGCTGCTCGCCCTCACCCGCCAGCAAGAGCGAACTCTCGCGCAGGTAGAAGGGGTTGCCCCCGGCCCGTTCGGCCAGGGCCACCGCCGCGTGCTCGCTCATGCCGGCCGCGCCGCGCCGCAGCAGCTCCTTCGCCTGGTCGTCCGACAGCCCGCCGAGCGCCAGCCGTACGGGCGAGCAGGCGGCCAGCCGTGCCAGCGCCCCGGTGAGATCGCCCTCGCCGGTGCGGTACGAGCCCACCAGGAGCAGCGGTACGTCGCGCAGCTGCTCGACGCAGAGCAGGAACAGCTCGATGCTCTCCTGGTCACCCCGGTGCAGGTCGTCCAGCACGATCGCCAGCGGTCGGCGCCGGGCCGTGTCACGGAGCCAGCCGAGCAGCGCCTTGTGCAGGCGGAAGCGCCGGGCCGGGCTGCCGTCCGGCTGCGCGCAGTCCCCCTCCGTGCCCGGAGCCAGCAGCGGGGCGAGCTCACCGGCGTACGGGCCCGGTGGCGCGGCCTCCGCCAGCCCCGGCAGCATGTCGAACCAGGCCCGGCCGGGCGGGGCGCCGTCGGTCTCGGGACAGTGCCCGGTCCCGACCAGCCAGCCCTGCTCCGGCAGTTGCCGGACGACGGCTTCGAGCAGGCTCGACTTGCCGATGCCCGCCTCGCCGGAGACCACGACCACCTGCGCCCGGCCGCCGCGCGCCCGGTCCGCCGCGGCGGCGAGCCCCGCCAGCTCCTCGTCCCGGCCCAGGAGCCGGTCGGCCGTCAGCACCGTCGGCGCCCGTCCGACGACCACCGCCGGACCCCGCACGGCCACCGCGGCGGTCGGCACCTGGGCGCGCGCGGCGGCCGCGACCGGCGCCCCGGTCGACCGGTGCAGCACGTCCAGACGCTGGTGCAGCAGGGCCTGTTCCAGCTCCAGCAGGGCGGGCCCCGGTTCCACGCCGAGTTCCTCGTCGAGGACGTGGCGGGCCCGACGCAGCGCAGCCAGGGCGTCCCCCTGGCGGTCGCGGGCCCACAGTGCCAGGGCCAGCAGTCGCCAGCCCTCCTCGTGCAGCGGTTGCTCCCGGGTCAGTGCGCCCGCGTCGGCGAGGGCCTGGGCGGCTTGGCCGCAGCCCAGCCGCGCCGCGGCGAGCCGTTCGCGGGCGGTGCGGTGCAACTCCTCCAGGCGGGCGCGCTCGCCGGCGGTCCACGGCTCGTCCGAGAACTCGGCGTACGGCTGCCCGCCCCACGAGGCCAGCGCCTCGGCGAGGCCCTCGGCGGCGGCGTGCGCGGGCAACTCCGGGACTGAGCAGGACGCCACCCGGCCCTCGAACACCCAGGCGTCCACCGCGTCGTGCTCCACGGCGAGGGCGTAGCCGTAGGGCGCGCTGACCAGCAGCCGCGCCGGCGTGCGCGGCGCCCGTTCCGGTTCCAGGACGCGCCGCAGACGTGCGATGTAGGCGTGGAGCGACGCCTGCGCGCTCGACGGGATGCGCGTCGGCCACAACCGCTCGATGATCTGCTCCGTGGGGACGACCGCCCCACGGGCGAGCAGCAGTTGGACCAGAACCATCCGGGCGAGCCGGCCTCCGGCATCGACCGGACGGCCGTCGACCTCGACCCGGAACGAGCCGAGCACCTTCAATGTGACCATGACAGGAACATCGTAGACGCCGCACCACAACCCCACGGGTCCACGGCACCGCGCCGCACGGACAGACGGTGACGCACCGTCTGTCCGCGTCCACGTCGGGGGCGATCGATCAGTTGGGCAGCTGTGCGAGCGGACCGTTCAGGTCGCCGGTGACGACGAGGGCGAAGTCCTGCGGTCCGGCCAGCAGATTGCGGGCGAAGACCTGGATGAGGTAGGTGCCCGCGGGCGGCGAGTCGATGCGCACGACCTCGACGTTGTTCGTGCAGTCACTCCGGAGCAGCCGGTTGGGCAGTCCCGCGTTCCCGACGTGCTTGGTGCCGTCGGGAGCCTGCACGATCACGCTGATGTCGTTCTGGAGACCGCGGCCGGGCAGGTCCGTGTACGCGAGACAGAGCCGGAACGGCGTGGCTGATCCTGCCGTCACGTTGAAGCGCTTGCGCTCTCCGGTGCGTCGGAACTGCTTGGCCGGCTTCTGCCACGTGTCGACGCATTCGAGCGCGAAGTCCGCCGCCCCGTCGTGAGGAAGGGTGGTGGGCATGTGGATGGCGCCGAAGCCCTGGTGGTAGTGGGGGTCGTTGGCCATCGAGTCGGGCCCGGAGAGCGTGCGGGCGCCGTTGATCAGGGTGGCCTTGACGAGGGCTGCGCTGGGTTCGAGGCTGCGCCGGTCGACGTAGTACTGGCGTACCAGCGCGGCGCAGCCCGCGACGAGCGGGGCGGCCATGCTGGTCCCGCCCATGTAGGCGTACCGGGGGTTCTGGTGTCCGCCCCAGTAGTGGTTCGAGGGGGCGAGGGAGGACCGGGCGGACAGGATGTCGGTCCCGGGGGCGGAGACCTCCGGTTTGGTGCGGAAGTCGTTGCCAGGGCCGCGGTTGCTTAAAGAGGCGAAGGACCCGGGGTCGCCCGACCCGCGGTCGGCGCCCACGGG
>NZ_JBVHVT010000138.1:0-14510 GCF_055564695.1 Streptomyces sp. NPDC029014 | reverse complement strand
CGGGAACCGTGGCGAGCATGGAACCGGCGACACCCAGGGCGACGACGGAACCCGCGAGGGTCTTCTTGGAAGCGGCGATGCGGCGGATGACGGAGTGGGACACGGAGAGCCTTCCGTAGGGGACAAGGTCGGTCGCGGCATGCCGAGGACATGCGTGAGCCACTCACGCGAGGGAGAGGGGTTCGTCTGCGGCCCGGTGAACCCGTGCCGTCCGGCGACTCATCCAGTTCTACCGACGCCCCCACGGCCTGGCAACGACCTCTGCTACTAGGCACCCCTGTGACCCCAGGCTTGTGCCGCCGCTCCGGTCACCGAGATGTCCGTGCAGGTGGGGCGGGTATCGGCGCGCGGGATCCGGCGACTGGGGAGCTACTAGCGAGCTTCGTATGTGACATGGGCCCTGTGGGGCGAGTCACCGCAGGAGCGCCCACATCTCACGTGCTGTAGCCATCCGAACCCGTTCGAGGAGCGGCCAGGACGGGGAACACCCGTGCGTCGCCGGCGATGGGTGCAGCCGGCGAGGCCCCAGGGCCTGGGCCGCTGGCGCGGCTGGCTCCCACCGACCTCCACCTGTACGCCCGACAGCCGCTGCCGCCCGCTGCGCCGGGAAGGCGGGCGCCGGCCCGCTCGCGTGGGCTCAGCCGAGGGCTCGGTCGAGGTTGAAGGCGGCGCTGATCAGCGAGAGGTGGGTGAACGCCTGTGGGAAGTTGCCGAGTTGTTCTCCGGTCCGGCCGATCTCCTCGGCGTAGAGGCCGACGTGGTTGGCGTACGTGAGCATCTTCTCGAAGGCCAGTCGGGCCTCCTCCAGGCGTCCGGCGCGGGTGAGCGCCTCGACGTACCAGAAGGAACAGATGGAGAACGTGCCCTCTGCACCCCGTAGGCCGTCCGGGCTGGCCGCCGGATCGTAGCGGTAGACGAGCGAGTCCGAGACCAGATCGTTGGCGAGCGCGTCCAGGGTCGAGAGCCACTTGGGGTCGGTGGGTGAGATGAACTTGGCCATCGGCATCATCAGCACGGATGCATCCAGTACGTCGTCCCCCAACCCTTGGACGAACGCCCCGCGCGTGGCCGACCAGCCCTGTCGCATGATCTGCCGGTAGATCGCGTCCCGGCTCTGCTGCCAGCGGGGAAGGTCGGCCGGTAGCCCACGCCGGTTGGCCATTCGGATGGCCCGTTCGATCGCCACCCAGCACATCAGCCGCGAGTAGACGAAATTCCTCCGGCCGCCCCGGGTCTCCCAGACACCCTCGTCGGGCTGGTCCCAGTGGTCGCAGAGCCAGTCGACCACGGTGCCGACCTCGTCCCAGTGATCGCTGCTGATGGGCTGCCCCCATTTGTCATACAGGTAGACGGAATCGATCAGTGCTCCGTAGATGTCCAGTTGGAGCTGCTTGGTGGCGGCGTTGCCCACCCGTACGGGAGCGGATCCCAGGTACCCCTCGAGGTGAGGCAGCTCGGACTCGGGCAGCTCGCTGCGCCCGTCGATGCCGTACATGATCTGCAGCGGACCGGTGGGGCCGGCGCCCCGCATGATGCCCCGGTCGGACAGGAAGCCCATGAACGCCTCGGCCTCCGAGGTGAAGCCCAGGCGGAGCATGGCGTAGACGCAGAAGGCGGCGTCCCGGACCCATACGTACCGGTAGTCCCAGTTGCGCTCACCGCCGAGCTGCTCGGGCAGGCTGGTCGTCGGCGCAGCCACGATCGCACCGGTCGGCACGTAGGTGAGCAGCTTCAGCGCCAGCGCGGACCGGTGCACCATCTCCCGCCACCGGCCGCGGTAACGGGAGCGGCCCAGCCACTGGCCCCAGAACCGGACCGTCGCCTCGAACTGTTCCTCCGCCTCGGCGTGCGGACAGGCCCGCGGGCGGACGTCATCGCTGATCTTGTCGAGGGCGAAGACCACGGACTCGCCTTCGAGGAGCTTGAAGTGCGACCACGCGTCCGTGCCGTCGCACTCGAGCGGCGCGGTGGAGGTCAGCGCCAGTGAGATCGACGGAGACTCGAAGACGGCCTCGTGGGCTTGCGCGCGTACGGTGTGCCGTTCGGCACCGTAGCCGAAGCGGGGAGCTATCCGCGCCGTGAACGGAAGGGTTCCCCGCACGCATATCACCCGCCGGATCAACCGGTGCCGGGCCGTCTCGCGCGACTCGTCGACGACCGGCATGAAGTCCTGGATCTCCGCCACCCCGTCGGCGGCGTAGAACCGCGTGATGAGCACGTTGGTGTCGGGGAAGTAGAACTGCCGCGTACGCGTCGGCACGTCGGCGGCCAGCTCGAAGGATCCGCCCCGGTCGGCGTCGAGGATGGAGGCGAACACGCTCGGCGCGTCGAAGCGCGGGCAGCAGTACCAGTCGATCGTGCCGTTGGTCCCGATGAGCGCGGCAGTGCGGAGATCGCCGATCAGGCCGTGCTCGGAAATCGGCAGATAGCGTGAGCCGTCCACTCGCCCGGATCCGTTCCCGAACTCCATGCCGGCCTCCCTACCGTTTCGCTGCGGGCAGGTGCGGGGTTCGAAGAGAACTGGTCTTTCATGTTAGATCGCCCCAGGAGGCCGGCGCAGCGAGCCGGAGGGCTCGAACGAACAGTTGTTCGCATTACGTCTTCCGCTTCGCATGGGAGGCCGAATCCGGTGAGGCATCCGATCGTCGCCCGCTGCCACAACCGAGTCCTGCCCCGAGGACGTCCAACACGTTCACCCGACGCATGACCCTCGCCTCACGCCAAAACGATCACTTCGGGATCACGTGCCCTATAACGGATGCATCTCCCGACGAAGGGCACGTCATGAAGGTCGCAGTCATCGGTGGTACCGGGCTGATCGGGTCGCAGGTCGTCGAGATCCTCAACGCCGCCGGTCACGAGGCGGTACCCCACGCACAGTCCACCGGAGTTGACGTCATCAGCGGCCGGGGACTGGACGAGGCGGTGGCGAGAACCGACGTCGTCGTCAACCTGACGAACTCCCCCACCTTCGACGAAGCCTCTCCGGCCTTCTTCCAGACCTCGATGGACAACCTTCTGGCCGCGGCCCGGAAGGGCGGCGTCGGCCACTTCGTCATCCTCTCGATCGTCGGCGCGGACCAGGTGCCGGAGCTGGACTACTACCGGGCCAAGGTACTCCAGGAGGACATCCTCGCTGCCGGCCCCATCCCCTACTCCATCGTCCGGGCCACGCAGTTCATGGAGTTCATGCCCGCCGTCCTGTCCTGGACCACCGACGGCGACACCGTCCGGTTGCCCACCACGCCGATCCAGCCGATCGCCTCCAAGGACGTGGCCGACGCGGTGGCGGAGATCGCCGCAGGCGCCCCGCTGAACGGCATCCGCACCATCGCCGGCCCCGAGATCTTCCCTCTGGACGAACTGGGCCGGATCACTCTGTCCCAGAAGGGCGACGACCGTACCGTCGTCACCGACCCCACCGCTGGCATGTTCGCCGTCGTCAAGGGCGATGTCCTCACGGACATGGACGCACACCTCGCCCCCACCCGCTACGCCGACTGGCTCTCCTGAACCGCTCCCACACTCCGGCCCTCAGTTCGCCCGGATGTGCCGACCCAGGTAACCGGCCGCCCCGTGCACCGGGCAGCCGGGTCACGGCGACGTGATCCGGCTACCCGACCACACGGATGCGGCAGGCCGTTCAGCAGCCTGAACATCCGTCACCCGGCGTCGGAGGGGGCTTCCTCATGTACTCGAGAACAGCCTTTCGGCGCCCGCACCTGACGGGACAGCACATCTGCTCGCCGGAGGAGACGCTCCCGCAAGATCGGGTGTCCGGGGCCACCGATCAGTCTCGCCGGTGGGGGGATCTTCTTGTGTCGAGGGCTGGTTCGAGGTGCTGTGACGAGGGTTCTGGGGCGGCGGTGGCGACCGACCCGTCTGCCCGGTCCGAGATGCCGCCTGGACAGGAACAGCACCGTGAACGCGGTGGCGGCACCGAAGGCCGGCAGCGTGGAGAGCAGGTGCGGGTCGGAGGCGACGCTGCTGGCGAGGGCGGTGCCGAAGGCCTGGCCGGTGCCGACGGACAGGATCAGCCAGGCATACGCTTCAGTGGTGCGGGAAGCGGGGGCGAGGCTGCCCACGGTGTTGAAGGCGTTGGTGACGACCAGGGCGAGGAACATCCCCGGCACTGCGGAGAGACCGATCGCGGCACGGGGGCCCGGCTCGGCGATCAGCGGCAGGAAGCCGAGGAACGTCAGCGCACTGGTGGCCAGGAGTTGGATGGCGGTCGGGCCGCGCCAGGAGCTACGGGCGTAGATCAAGCCGCCGAGGAAGGAACCGATGGAGAACGCGGCGGGCAGCACCCCGGAAAGCATGGGCATTCCGGTGGTGGTGGCCAGCCCGGCCGCCCAGACGTTCATGGCGCCGACCGCGAATCCGGTCCCGGCCGAGGCCGTGAACAGCCGGACGAGGCCGGTGTTCATCAGCCGTTCGCCTCCAGCCGCCTCGTTGGAGGCGGGGCGCCACGTACGGGAGGGGGCGGCGGTCAGTACCACGGCGGTGCCGGCCAGGCCGAGTACAGCGGTCGCTGCCAGTGCGGTGTCCGGCCCGTGCCGGGTGGCGAGCAGGGAGGCCAGCAACGGGCCCGCGATGTAGATCAGTCCCTGGGAACCGGTGTCCAGGGCCTGCACGACCCGGCGCTGTTCGGGGTCGGTGAGCACGGTCGGCCACAGTGCGCGCAGACCGGCTTCCAGCGGTGGGGTGAACGCGCCCGCGATGGTGACCACCGTGGTGACCGTGGCGGGATGTCCGCTCGGCCCGATCCAGGTGAGGGCGAGCAGGCAGGCGGAGTTGACCAGTACCGCCGGGGCCGAGACGGGGGTCTGCCCGTGGCGGTCCATGAGGCGCCCCTTGACGGGCTGGGACAGCCCGGACGCCAGCCCGTACAGCGCGGCGAGCAGCCCGGCGAATCGGAGGGACCCGCCTGCGGCTGTGATCCACAGGACGAGCCCGACCGGGACCATGCCGTTGGGCAGGCGCCCGGTCAGGGTGCCCGCGAGCAGGCGGGTAACGTGCCGGCTGCCGAGGACTGCGCCGTACGTGGCGGAAGGCGAGGCGCTGGTCGGGTAGGGGGCGACCGAGGTCAACTGTTCGGGCTCTCCTTGCAGGCGGGGCGGGTGGCGGTGAGGCCGTGGTGCTGGTGCCTGCTGGAGAGAGGACCCGAGGTGGGACCGCTCCCGCCGCTTTACCCATCCTTTGCCGAAAGCCCGTCAAGGACGCCGATGGGGCCCGCGATTGCGGCGGACGAGTGGGCGGATCGCCGAGGCTCGGCCGGGCCGGACGGAAGTTCCGGCGGCTCGGAGCTGTTGGCCGGCCCGCGCTGCCTGGTGAAGGCCGAGGGCGCTCGGCCCAAGGGGTGCGCGGCCGTGGCGCCGCCCGCGCCGGCCACGGGCTGGAGAGGGTGTACCGGGTCGCTGGCACCACCCGGCTGCTGCCGCGCCCGCATCAGGGAAGTCGGGGTGCCGGCGGCGCGGCCCGCCACCGCAGCCTGACCCTCGTCGCGCGCCCCCGGCGAGGGGATGGCGGCCCTGCAGGGGTGTCAGTTGGCGGGCAGGAGTTCGCCGATGAGGCCGCGGACGCGGTGTTCGATCTCGTCGCGGATGGGTCGGACGGCGTCCAGGCCCTGGCCGGCGTGGTCGTCGAGCTGCCAGTCGAGGTAACGGGTGCCGGGGAAGACCGGGCAGGTGTCGCCGCAGCCCATCGTGATCACGACGTCGGATGCCTGCACCGCCTCCGTGGTGAGGATCTCGGGGACTTCGGCGGACATGTCGATGCCGGCCTCGCGCATCGCTTCGACGGCGGCCGGGTTGACCTGGTCGGCCGGAGCGGAGCCGGCGGAGCGGACCTCGATCCGGCCCTGCGCGAGGTGGGTGAGCCAGGCGGCGGCCATCTGGGAGCGGCCCGCGTTGTGGACGCAGACGAACAGCACGGACGGGCGGGTGACGGTGGTCATGGCAGGTGGCTCCGAGGGTCGCGGCAGGGGTTCAGGAAGCGGGTGCTGCGGCGGAGGGCGCGGTGGCGCGCCCGGCGTCGACGAGAGCGGAGGAGGCGGCGGAGGCGGGGGCGGGGGCAGCAGGCCGTGCGAAGACCGTGGCGGTGAACAGCAGGCCGGCGGTGGCGACGACCTCCCAGCCACAGGTGAGGGGCGAAGCGGTCGTGGGTGGAGCGCTCCACCAGCGGGCGGGAGAACATCGCGTTGGCCACCACCGTCCCCGCGACAGCGCCCGCGATCTGCGCGGGCACGTAATCCGCCACGGTACGACCCGCAGGGCCGTCGCCGGTGCGGCGGCCGGCCCACCAGGCGGCGAGGGTGACGGCCGGGTTGAAATGGGCCCCGGAGACCGGCCCCAGGACGGCGATGAGGACGGCGAGCGCGAACACGGCGGCCAGGCTGTTGGCGAGCAGCTGTACCCCGACGTCGGAGAGCAGGACGGTGGCCTGGATGCCGGAGCCGACCACGACCGCCACCAGCGTCGCGCTACTCCTCGCCTCGGCCGCCGCCCGGCGGGCCAGCGAGCCGGCCATGCGCCTGCCCCCGCGGGCGCGGTGGCGGCAGTGGCGGTGGCGGTGGCGGTGGCAGTGGCGGTGGTGAGGACGGCGGCAAGCCGATCCAGGGCAGCGGGCAGCACCCAGTAGTAGACCCAGGTCCCGCGGCGCTCGCAGTCCACCAGGCCGGCCCGCCTCAGCAGCTTCAAGTGGTGGGAGATCGCGGGCTGCGACAGCTCGAACGCCGGGGTCAGCTCACACACGCACACCTCTCCCCCGGACCGGGAGGCGATCATCGACAGCAGCCGCAGCCGCACCGGGTCCCCCAGCGCCTTGAACACCTTCGCCAGGTCCGCTGCCCGGTCCTCCTACAGCGGGGCCGCCGCCAGCCGACCGCAGCAGCCCTCCGCGGCGGCCTCGTCCTGACCGAGGACCGCGAGCTATTGTTTCGACATACTTCTATGTTGACGTTTCTCGATTCAAGGCGCAAGGTTGTTGATATCGAAGAACATCGATGCATCCCGTTCGGGTCCGCCTGTTGTGGAGTGCGCCATGAACGACCAGACCGCCGACCTACGCGAGACCGTCCGCCGGCAGTACGCCGCCGCCGCGAGCGCCGTCACCGAGGGCGGCGCCTCGTGCTGCGGCCCCGAGCCGGTCGGGGTGGACGAGAACTTCGGCCCCACCCTTTACGCCGACGACCGCGCCATGCTGCCCGCCGAGGCCGTCGCCGCCTCCCTGGGCTGCGGCAACCCCACCGCCGTCGCCGACCTGAACGAAGGCGAGCGGGTCCTGGACCTGGGCTCGGGCGGGGGCCTCGACGTGCTCCTGTCCGCGCGGCGGGTCGGGCCCACGGGGAAGGCGTACGGACTGGACATGACCGAGGAGATGCTGGCCCTGGCCCTCACCAACGCGGCGAAGGCCGGCGCGACGAACGTGGAGTTCCTCAAGGGCACCATCGAGGCCATCCCCCTGCCCGCGAACACCATCGACGTCGTCATCTCCAACTGCGTGATCAACCTGTCCACCGACAAGGCGGCCGTCTTCGCCGAGACGTTCCGCGTCCTGAAGCCCGGCGGCCGCGTCGGCGTCTCCGACGTCGTCGCGGACGACGCCCTCACCCCCGAGCAACGGGCCGAGCGCGGGGAGTACGTCGGCTGCATCGCAGGCGCCCTCACGTTCGCGGAATACCGCCAAGGCCTTCGGGCCGCCGGATTCACGGACGTCGAGATCACCCCGACCCACTCCGTCGCGGACGGCATGCACTCCGCCGTCGTCCGCGCCGTCAAACCCCGCACCGCCCCCGACACCGGCTGAAGCCCGGCCGAGGGGGGCGCTGCGGTTCGGCGATCAGCCGATCGGTGCCGGTCCGGTCACGACGCCTGTTCTGCGCGCCGTCGTTCCGGCGGGGCGACCTGGTCGACCTCGGCGCGGGGGCGGTAGCGGGAGACTGCCACGCCGGCCAGGCACAGCAGGCCGCCCACCAGGGTCAGCCAGGCCGGCACCTCGCCCAGGAGGATCCAGCTCAGCAGGACGACGATGGCCGGCACGGCGTAGGTCGTCGCGCCGAGCTTCCCGGCCGGCATCCGGGCGAGGGCGTAGGTCCAGGTGGTGAAGGCGAGGGCGGTCGGGACCACGCCCAGGTAGACCATGTTCAGGGTCGCGGAGAGCGGGGCCTGCGGGATCTCGGCCATCAGCTGCCCGGTGAACGGCAGGCACGCCACGGTCCCGGCGAAGCAGCTGTACGCGGTGATCTGCAGCGGCGTCCCGAAGGACAGCGCGGGCTTCTGCGCGACGACGCCCGTGGCGTAGGCCACTGCAGCGAGCAGGCACAGCGCGACCCCGAGCACCGAGGTCGAGCCGTCGCTGCCGGACGACATCGACAGGCCGACGACCACGGCGCCGGTGAAGGAGACCGCCATGCCCGCCAGCAGCCGTGGCGGCAGGGCCTCGCCGAGCAGGCGTCCGGCGAGGAGCGCCATGAGGATCGGCCCGGTGTTCACGAGCAGGGACGCGGTGCCCGCGTCGACGAGGCGTTCGCCCCAGTTCAGCGCGACCGTGTAGCCGGCGAACCACACGATTCCGGAGAGCAGGATGCCGCGTCGGGCGCCGCGTGGGGGCAGGCCCTCGCGTCGCAGGAGCAGGAGTGCCGCGAGGACCAGCGACGCGGCGAGCAGTCTGCCGAGGGCGAGTGCCCCCGGCGAGTAGGCCGCTCCGGCGCTGCGGATGGAGACGAAGGCGGACGCCCAGGCGAGCACCGTGCAGGAGACGGCGCCGGCGGTCAGGAGGCCGGGGGGAAGGGCACGCGGGTGGGTCTTCATGCCTCCCGACCCTACCGCGACACTTCGGTACTCGCCGAAGTGTTTTTGTGACGACTTCCGGCCGGAGTCGAGCCTGCCGGGCTTTCGGGGCGTCCGCTAGCCCCACACCTCCGGGGCGAGTCCCAGCAGTTCACCGAAGGCCTCCTCCCCCGCCCCCGTCACCAGCAGGCCCCGTCCGCCGCCCTCCGGGCGCACCACCCAGCCCTCGCCCATGGCCCGAGCGCACAGCCTCGCCCCGACCAGGCCGCCCAGGTGGCGGCGGCGCTCGGTCCAGTCCAGGCACGAGCTGACCAGCGGCCTGCGTCCCGCACCCGTCACGTCGACGCCCGCCCGGTGGCACCAGTCGAGTCCGGCCCCGGTCAGCTCGAAGACGGCTTCCGTGCGCAACAGGCCCAGGCGTTCCATCGCGTCGGTCACCGCCATGCCGAGCCGCCCCGCGAAGTGGTCGTAGCAGGTCCGAGCCCGTGCCAGGGGGTCGGGCGCAGCGACCACCGGTACGGCGTGCGCAGCGTCCCGGCCCGGGATGGCGTAGGAGGCCAGTTCGTCCACCAGGCGGGCCGTGGCGGCGTCGGCGATGCGCACGTAGCTGTGCCGTCCCTGCCGCTCCGTCACGCAGATCCCGGCATCGAGAAGCCGGCCCAGGTGCCCGCTCACGGTGGACGGCGCGACCCCGGTGGTCCGGGCCAGCTCCCCCGCGGTCCAGGCGCGGCCCTCCAACAGGGTCATGCAGATAGCGGCACGGGTCTCGTCGGCCAGGGCGGCGGCGAGGAAGGCGAGGCGTGCTGCGGGAGCCGGGGCATCCGTGGGCGCGGAGGCAGGTGCGTGGTCCATGACTCCAGGATGCCTCATCGTTTCGGTATCTGACGAATGATGGAGCCGGCGGGTACGGGTGCGGGACTCAGATGATGTTCTGGTAGGTGTTCCAACCGGAGCGCCGTTGGCCAGGGCACTGCACTCGGCGAGGACGTGAGCCGTCGATGTCGTGCCGCGGCTTGGCAGCGGCCACCCGGGCCGGCTGCGTGGCCCGGCCGGGCAGGACGACGCTCGGGTGCTGGTCGTCGCTGCGCGATGCGGACACGCAAGCCGAATCCGCTGCCGGGCCGGCCGCGGGCCCGCCGGCGGCGGAGCCGGGTATGGCGTGCTGCGGGGCAGCGCTGCTCGGGGTGGCGGCCAGGACGCTGACAGCCACGGCGAGTACGCCGCCGGCAGCCCCGTCCGAGCGTGTACGGTTCCCCGCTTCGCCGCGCAGCGAACGCCGCGTCTCTGACGGTGTCGGACGGGGCTCCGCGCCGTCTTCCCTTTCCGCAGGCGCAGTTGAGGGGCGAGAGCTCCGGTGTGCGCGGCTCGTGTGAGCCGTCCCGCTCGCGCTCAGCCTCCTGGGCGCCGCCGCCGCACCCGCCGGGGCTGCCGACTCGCCCGCACCGAATGCCTCACGTCCGGACACGCCCCTCACCTGCCGTGGCAGGGGAGCCGCCCCGGACGCCCTCGTCCGTCACCGGACCAAAGCCCGAGCCCGCTCCGCATCGCGCTGACGCGGCAACAGATCCACTCTCCTTGTCGAGCAGTCCTGCGGGCGGGCCGGGACGTGCCGCGCAGCCACGGAGCCAGATCGCAGCCGACCCGCTGAGCCGACACAGCCACAGCCCGCTCGGCCAACCTGCGCAGCGTCAGGTCAGAAACCTGACGACCGCCCAGAAAGCGGCGGCCGGCCCCGAGTGGACGCCCCGTCCTGCACCAGAGCGGCAAGGGAGGTTCTTGGCAGGTTGGTTGCATGATGCAAGCCTTACGGGCATGAAGATCCTTGTTATCGGTGGAACCGTCTTCCTGGGCCGGGCGCTCGTGGACGAGGCGCTGCGGCGCGGGCACGAGGTGACGTTGTTCAACCGCGGGCAGTCGGGTCCGGAGCCCGCCGGAGTCGAGTCGGTACGGGGCGACCGGGAGGACGACGGCGCCCTGCGGGCGCTCGTGGAGGGGCGCAGCTGGGACTGGGTGGTCGACACCTGCGGGTTCGAGCCCCGGATCGTGCGGCGTTCGGTGCAGGCCCTCGTCGGGCATGCCGACGCGTACGCCTTCGTCTCCTCGTTCCACGCTTACGCCGACTGGCCCGCCAAGGGGTTCGACGAGTCCTGCCCCCGCCACGAGTGCGCGGTGGACGCCTCGCCCGACGACGTGCCGTACAACGCGCTCAAGGCGGGCTGCGAGCGGGCCGTCGAGGAGGGCTTCCCGGAGCGCGGGCTGATCGTCAACCCCGGCATCATCGTCGGGCCGGGTGAGAACGTCGGGCGTCTCCCGTGGTGGCTGGAGACCATCGCGCGCGGTGGCCGGGTGCTGGCGCCGGGGCCCCCGGACCGGGCGATGCAGCTGGTCGACGCGCGCGACATCGCCGTCTTCGTTCTCGACCGGCTCGCCGCGGGCGACGGCGGGGGTTACCTGACCACGGGCGTGCCCGGGAACACCACGATGGGCGAGCTGCTGCGCGCCTGTGTAGCGGCCACGGCGGCGCGGACCGAACTGGTGTGGGCGGACGAGCAGTTCCTGCAGGACGAGGGGGTGCAGCCGTGGACCGAGATCCCGCTGTGGGCCCCGGACGTTCCGGAGCTCGCGGGCACGTGGACCGCCTCTTCGGCCAAGGCCCTCGCCGCCGGGATGCGCTGCCGCCCGGTCGCCGAGACCGTCGCCGACACCTGGCGGGCACTGGACGACGGCGGATACCCGCGCCCGAAGTACCTTCAGGGGAAGATCCCCGTCGGCATGGAGAAGGACAAGCACGACGCGGTGCTCGCCGCGTGGGACGCGCGGGGCTGACCTCGTGACGCGGGCCGGCAGCCGCGCGGTCTGCCCGTGGACGTTCAGCGGGATCTCCGCCACGTGGCGGTAGTGGCGCGGGGCCGTCCGGCGCAGCAGGCGTTCGCGCGGGCGAGCGGACGGCTCCGGGGCGGGCAGCAGGATGCCGCGGCAGACGGCGACCGTTCGGGTTCTCTCCTCCGACCGTCTGTCGGCCAGCACAAACAGCTGTGTGATCCAATTGCTCACGAGCCGAAAACTCGCGAACGGAGCACGACAACATGCCGAACGCCATACCTCTTCCCGACAACTGGCGCCATTTCAGCAGTAGTTGGGAAGAAGTCCGGCACGGCTACCATGCTGGGGACAAGGACGACACGGTGCGCGATTGTGCTCGCCGGCTCGACGCTACGGCGCCGTGGACGCAGGGCGATCCCGTGTTGTTCTGGACGCTGGGCCTGCTGATGCTCACCCCCTATGTGGCCTTCGGCAACCCCGGTCCGGGAGTCGAGGACCAGCTCATCGCCGTACTGCGCCGGGTCGCCCGCGATGCCGGCGGCGAAGCGTGCACGCACGGCTGGCATCCGTACGACACCGATGTCGACGATGTGCTCGAGCACCTTCCCACCGGTCTGGAGGTGCTGGGCTCCCCGGTGAGCCAGTCGCTCGACGACCTGCTGCCCGAGGATCTGCTTCCCGACGGCTGCCCGGATGAACTCACGGACGACGAGACCGAACCTGCGAACCTCTCCGGACCCGAGGTCCTCGCCCGCTGGCAGTGCCCCCGCACCGCACCGGGATTCGCCCGCGCGGCCCTCGACTATCTGGGCGCGACCGTCCGCTGAGGTCGACGGCTCCTCGGATACGAGTGTCGGTGGGTGCGGCCCGGCCGGGGGGCGGGTACCCAGATCAGGCGGCCGTTCTCGTCGGCCAGGGTGTCGGCCCGCAGGATCGTAGGAGGCCGCCCGTCACAGCGAACGGGAGCTGGAAAGCCGTCGCGTAGGTCAGCCGTGGTCCTCCCACTCCGCTCTGCAGAACCGCGCCTCGCTGACGACGGTGTCGCCGGCCCTGGTGGCTCGTACGTACATGTGGAGACCGTCCGGTCCCAGGTCTCCGCCGCAGCCGATGACCAGGCCCGTGTCCATGTCTTCGATGTACTGGGTCAAGGCCGCGTCAACAGCGGAGACCGGCATGCCGATCAGCCGAATACCAGCGAATTCGACCTGCGGGCCGGTGCGACCGTGAACGGTGACGGCACCCAGAACAGGCGGCCGGCCACGTCCGCAGGAGTAGTGCGCGGTCACACCGGCCGTATCGAAGCGGTCGTCGTGCAGGATCCACTCGCCGGGGCCTTCCCACGGTTCTCCATAGGGATACCTGCCATGACGGGCGGCCGGCTCCTCGTTCAGCGCGGCCGCGACCTGGGACGGGCACATGCCGAACCTGAGCGGCCCGATGCTCTCCAGCGGTGTCCAATCCCAGCGCAGCCGTTCCTGCTCGGCCTTCACCGGCCACGCTCCCGCATTCCGATCCCGCTCGCGGACAGCCCACCGCAGAATGACCGGTTCGGCCCCAAACGGATCCGCAGCAAGCCCGGGGCCGACGAACAGCGCATGAGTGATCACGGTGTCCTGCCGCTGCAGGTACCCCTCGGCCGACAACCCCCATTCCAGAGCGGTACCCATGGACACCCCCCAAGCCTCCACTTCGGGATCACCGCTCCAGTTCACCCGCACCGAAGCCCCCTCCCGGCGTGCGAGGTCGTGGATGTCCGAGCGCACCTCGGACGGCACGCGAGCGATCAGCTCAACGTCCCGCAGCCGTACCAGAGGCCCGTCCATCGCGTCGATCGCCACCGCGACCAGACCGGAATCCTCTCCGTATACCGCAGTCACACCCCGATCGCTGTAACAGCCCCAACCGATCCCGCTGCCCAGGCCCTGCGAGACGGTGGCGACCGCACCATCCAGAGCCGTCGCCACCTGGCCGGCGCTCATCCCGAACCGCAACGGCCCCACACCGACCAACGGCTCGAGTACCCAGTTGGCCCGCGCCCCGGGCCTTCTGTTCCACCAAGGCATGCCAACCCCAACGATCGCTCTGGAAACCCTCGGCACGTCCCGCCGGTGATCTTGTCAGCCAATCTAGGCGCAGCCTCTGACAACGCGTCTCCTTCCCGCCCCGGTACGTAGGGCCGCGGCCTGGCCCTGGGCCGGGCTGTCACCTTCGCCGCCGTGGTCTACGGACACCTGGCGACCGTCGTGCTGTACGCGCCGGTCTTGAGGACCGCAGCAACGGCCGACCGAACGCCGTCAGGCACCGGGAGCGGCGTGTGCGCTGGTTCCGGTCGGCAGGCTGCGCCAGCATGGCCGTATGCCGATGTGGATCCGCGTGTACGACGAAGACCTTGACCTGTGGCAGTACTTCGAAGGCGACGAGCGAGGGCAGGTAACACGGCAGGTGGATCTGCGCGGCCGTGACGGCACTCCGGTGACCGCCGCCTCCCTGGATGAGGTGCTGCGGTTCCAGGAGCGGTCCGACATCGACACGATGAGCCGCTACCAGCAGCGCTACGGTGCGATCGCCGAAGGCCGGCTCACGATTCAGGACGGAGCGGGGCGGGCCGGTGAGATCTCGGCGGAGGAGTTCGAGCGGGTCTGGCTGGACGCCCGACGCGCCCTCGGCTCCATCACGCCCTGAGATCGGCGTGGGGGTGATCGTGCGCCTCGGCTCCATCCGACGGAGGAGCCGTGCATGCTGCGGGGGGGGGGGGGGGGGGGGGTGGGAGGGGGGGGGGGGGGGGGGGGGGGGGGGGGGGGGGGGGGTGGGGGGGGGGGGGGCCCCCCCCCCCGGCGCGCAGGGCGCGACGGGTCTCGGCGGCCGACTGCCGGGCCTCTTCCAGGGTGCCGGTGTGTG
>NZ_JBVHVT010000137.1:0-14583 GCF_055564695.1 Streptomyces sp. NPDC029014 | reverse complement strand
GGGGGGCGAGGGCGGTGGGTGGGGGGGAGGGATCCCCCCCTCCCCCCCCCCCCCCCCTTCCCCCCCCCCCCCCCCCCCCCCCCCCCCCCCCCCCCCCCACGGCCGCCACCTCGCCCGCGCGCACCCCCAGCCGCTCCAGTGCGCGCAGCGCGCACGCCGCCTCCGCGTCGGCGTTCAGCAGGGTGTCGCCGGTCAGGGCCGGTTCCCGGGCGGCGGCCTCCAGCGTCTCCACGGACAGCGCGAGCGCCGTGTTCCAGCCGACGAGGGTCCCCACGCCGCCGTCCGCCCCGGTGCCCCACAGCAGCCGGGGCTGCAGCGCCCCGTTGGCGCGCAGCACCCGCCACCAGTCCCCGGACAGGCGTTCCTCGCGCAGCCGGTACATCCGCCGGGCCACCGCCAGGCCCGCGGCGCCGCGCACCTGGTCGTCCGGGGGCACTCCCAGCCGGTCCAGGCGGGCCCCGACCTCCCGGTCGAACAGGCCCACCGGGAACGAGGCCACCATCGGGGCGTCGCCCAGCGGCCGGCCCGACGCGAGGGACCGCTCCAGCCCCGCCACGTACGCGTCGAGCACCTCGGCGTACCGCTCGCCCGAGAAGACCAGCGCGGCGTGCACCCCGACCCCGTCGGCGAGGCAGTCGGCCAGCGCCTCGACCCCCGCCGGGGTCATCGGCATGCGGATCAGGGCGTTGGGCCGCCCCACCGCACCGTGCAGGGCCCGGGCCGCAGCGGCCAGTGCCCGCGCGTCGTGGGCCCAGCGGGGCGGCACCGGCACGGAGACGTGGCCCACCGTGCCCCGGCTCACCTCGAAGACGGGCATGAGCAGGTCGCAGGCGCGCCGCGCCTGGTCCGGCGTACTGCCCGCCGGTACGAGGGCGTTGTGGAAGTGGCCTCCCAGCACCGGATACCGGGCCCCGGTGTCGAACTCGGCGGGGTCCCGCGCGCTCAGCCACGGGGACACGCCCTCCGACACCAGCTGCTTCAGCAGCGCTCCAGCTCCTTGACTCACCACGCTTCGCACCTTAGAACGTCCCGACATATCCCGGAAACAATGCGGTGATGGTGTGTCAAGTGCCCGCTGCCGACCGGCCCGCCGGGGCCGGGGAGCGTAAATGGTTTCCGGCCGGCCGCCGCAATATCGGCGACTGATGCGTCAGGTTTATTTCGGAATCATCTATTCGACCTGACCGAATCCTGTGCCACCTGACGAAGTGAGAAATGTCTGGTGGTTCACGTGATTCCCCGTTTCACAGACTTCTTGCTGCATCCGATGTCACGGCAGGTACGTACAGCACTGGGAGGTGCCGCATGCACGGTGTTGCACGCTGGAAAAGATTGCCCGCGGGCCAACAGCCCGTCTGGCCGGACGAAGAAGCCCTGGCGAGCGCCAGGGCCGAACTCGCGGGATCCCCCGCGCTGGTACGCCGTGAGGACGTCGACCACCTGCGGACCCTGCTCGCCGAGGCGGCGCGGGGCGAGCTCCAGATCATCCAGGGCGGCGACTGCGCCGAGGACCCGGCCGAGTGCACCCCCGGCTACGTGGCCCGCAAGGCGGCGCTCCTGGACGTCCTGGCCGGTGTGATGAAGGCCCGCTCGCTCAAGCCCGTCATCCGCGTCGGACGGCTCGCCGGGCAGTTCGGCAAGCCCCGTTCCAGCCCGACCGAGATCGTGGCCGGAGTGGAGCTCCCCGTCTACCGCGGTCACATGGTCAACAGCCCCGAGCCCGACCCCGAGCTGCGCCGTCCCGACCCGCAGCGCCTGGTCACCGGCTACAAGGCGGCCGCCGGAGCGATGACCGCCCTCGGCTGGCACGGTGCGGTCCGCCCCTCCCCGGCCGAGGCCCCGGTGTGGACCAGCCACGAGGCCCTGCTCCTGGACTACGAGGGCCCGATGCTGCGCACCGAGCCCGACGGCTCGGTGCTGCTCACCTCCACCCACTGGCCGTGGATGGGCGAGCGCACCCGCGCCCTCGACGGCGCCCACGTCGAACTGTTCGCGACCATCGCCAACCCCGTGGCCACCAAGGTCGGCCCGACCATGACCCCGCAGGGGCTCCTCGAGCTGTGCGGCCGGCTCGACCCGCAGCGGGAGCCGGGCCGGCTGACCCTCATATCCCGGATGGGCCAGGGCAAGGCCGCCGAGAAGCTGCCCGCGCTGGTCCGCGCGGTCCGCGAGGCCGGCCACCCGGTGCTGTGGATGTGCGACCCGATGCACGGAAACACCGTCACCGTGCCCGGCGGTGTCAAGACCCGTTATGTCGAAACCGTCGTGCGCGAGGTCGAGGAATTCCAGCGGGCCGTCGTGGAAAACGGCGGAGTCGCGGCCGGACTCCACCTGGAGACCACCCCCGACCAGGTGCACGAATGCGTCACCGATGAATACCACGTCGACGAGCTCGGCGAAAAGTACACCTCGTTCTGCGACCCGCGCCTCAATTCCGACCAGGCAATCGAGGTCGCCTCGGCATGGCGCGGCTGAGGCCGACAACCAAGGGGGTTACTCCATCATGGAAGGAAAGATCGCTCTGGTCACCGGAGCCGCCGGCGGCATAGGCGAGGCCATCGTGCGCGCGCTCGCCTCCCGGGGGGTCCGCGTGGCCGCGGTCGACCGGGACGGCGACCGCCTGCGCAAGGTGGCCAAGGCCGTCGAGGAGGACGGCGGCGCCCGCGTGGAGCCGTTCCCCGCGGACGTCACCGCCAGCGCGGACGTCGAGGCCCTCGTCGACGACGTCGAGGCTCTGGTCGGCCCGCTCGACTTCCTCGTCAACGCCGCCGGCGTGCTGCGGCTCGGGGAGGCGCGCATGCTGACCGACCAGGAGTGGAGCACGACGTTCGCGGTCAACACCACGGGCGTCTTCTTCGTCTCCCGGGCCGTCGTCAACCGCATGGTGCCGCGCCGCCGGGGCGCGATCGTCACGATCGCCTCCAACGCCGCGGGCACCGCTCGTACCGAGATGTCCGCGTACGCCGCGTCCAAGGCGGCCGCGACCATGTTCACCAAGTGCCTGGGCCTGGAGGTCGCCAAGTACGGCATCCGCGCGAACCTCGTCGCGCCCGGCTCCACGGACACCCCGATGCTCAGCTCCATGTGGCAGGACGAGGGCAGCGCGCGGGCCTCCATCGAAGGCGTCCCGGACGCCTACCGCGTCGGCATCCCGCTGGGCAGGCTGGCCCGCCCGGAGGACGTCGCCGAGGCGGTCGTCTTCCTCCTCTCCGACAAGGCGTCCCACATCACCATGCACGACCTCACCGTGGACGGCGGTGCGGCGCTCGGTGTCTGAGACCGGTGCAACCAGCCAGCGAACCGTGAACGAGACCGTGAACGAGAGGAAGAAAGGAATGGCAGGCATACCTGCGATCACCCCCTACCCGATGCCGGCGTCGGCCGACCTGCCCGCCTCCGCCGTCGACTGGGACGTCGATCCCGAGCGCGTCGTCCTGCTGGTGCACGACCTGCAGAAGTACTTCCTGGCCGCCTTCCCGCAGGACGAGCAGCCCGTCGTGGACCTGGCCCGCAACGCCGGCGAGCTGCGCACCCGCGCGGCCGAGCTCGGCATTCCGGTCGCCTACACCGCCCAGCCCGGCGGCATGACCCCCGAGGAGCGGGGCCTGCTGAAGGACTTCTGGGGCCCGGGCATGCAGCCCAGCGCCGAGCACCGCCAGGTCATCGACCCCGTGGCGCCCGCCGACGGGGACTGGATGCTCACCAAGTGGCGCTACAGCGCCTTCTTCAAGACCGACCTGCTGGAGCGGATGCGCGCCGCCGGCCGCGACCAGCTGATCATCTGCGGTGTCTACGCCCACGTCGGGGTCCTGATGACCGCCGTCGACGCGTTCACCAACGACATCCAGCCCTTCCTGGTCGCCGACGCCGTCGCCGACTTCAGCTGGGAGGAGCACCGGATGGCGCTGGAGTACGCCGCCGGCCGCTGTGCGCGGCTGACCACCACCAAGGAACTGCTCACGGCCCTCCCGGACCGGGTGGCCGCGTACGCGGGAAGGGAATCCGCATGACCGAGGACCTGCTGGGGCGGATCCTCGCCGACCGGCCTCCGGCCTTCGCCCTGATCCACCGCCCGGAGACCACCGTCCGCCGCAGCCTCGACCTGTTCACGGGCGAGTTCGTCGAGGCGGCCACGCTCGCCGACATCCCCCTCGCCGACGTCGAGGCCGGCGCCGGCGTCCGCCAGGAGGTGCTCGCCCTCGTCCCGTACCGGCAGCTTGCCGAGCGCGGCTTCGCGGCGCCCGACGACGGCACCCCGCTGCTGGCGATGACCATCGCCGAGCAGGCGCAGGTGCCGCTCGGGACGGTCCTGGACCGGATCCCCGACGGGCCCGTGCAGCTCGTGCCGGGCGGCGACTTCGACATCGACGACGACACCTATGCCGAAACGGTTCGCCGCGTCATCGCGGACGAGATCGGCACCGGCGAGGGCGCGAACTTCGTGATGAAGCGCTCCTTCGTCGCCGACATCAGCGACTACTCCGTCGGCGCGGCGCTGCGCTTCTTCCGCCGCCTGCTGGAGCGTGAGACCGGCGCGTACTGGACGTTCGTCGTCCACACCGGCGACCGCACCCTCATCGGGGCCTCCCCCGAGCGGCACGTGAGCGTGTCCGGCGGCCGCGCCGTGATGAACCCCATCAGCGGCACCTACCGCTTCCCGGCCACCGGCCCGGAGCTGCCCGGTGTCATGGACTTCCTCGCCGACCGCAAGGAGGCCGACGAGCTGTACATGGTCGTCGACGAGGAACTGAAGATGATGGCCCGGATCTGCGAGTCCGGCGGCCGCGTCGTGGGCCCGTACCTCAAGGAGATGGCCCGCCTCGCCCACACCGAGTACTTCATCGAGGGCCGCACCTCCCGCGACCCCCGCGAGATCCTCCACGAGACCCTGTTCGCCCCGACCGTGACCGGCTCCCCGCTGGAGAGCGCCGGCAAGGTCATCAAGAAGTACGAGCCCCAGGGCCGCGGCTACTACAGCGGCGTCCTGGCCCTGATCGGCCAGGACGAGCGCAGCGAACGCACCCTGGACTCGGCGATCCTGATCCGCACCGCCGACATCGACGCCGGCGGCCGCATGCGCATCGGCGTCGGCGCCACCCTCGTGCGCCATTCCGACCCGCTGTCCGAGGTGGCCGAGACCCGGGCCAAGGCGTCCGGTCTGCTCGCCATGTTCGAGCAGCCGGGGCCGCAGCGCTTCGGCGACCACCCGGAGGTGCGGGCGGCCCTGAGCCGGCGCAACGCGACCATCGCGGGCTTCTGGCTGGACGACGACTCCGCCCGGGCCCGGCCCGTGCCGCTGCTGGTGGGCCGCAAGGTGCTCGTCGTCGACGCGGAGGACACCTTCACCGCGATGATCGAGCACCAGCTGCGGGCCATGGAGGCCGACGTCACCGTCTGCCGCTTCGACGAGCCGTACAGCTTCGCCCCGTACGACCTCGTCGTGATGGGGCCGGGGCCGGGCGACCCGCGCGAGCTGGGCCACCCGAAGATCGCGCACCTGCACGCGGCGATCGACACCCTGCTCGCGGAGCGGCGGCCCTTCCTCGCGGTGTGCCTGAGCCACCAGGTGCTCAGCACCAAGCTCGGCTTCCCCCTCAAGCGCCGCGACCAGCCCAACCAGGGCGTGCAGCGCGAGATCGAGCTGTTCGGGCGGCTCGAGCGGGTCGGCTTCTACAACACCTTCGCCGCGCAGAGCACCGCGGACGCCGTCGACGTGCCCGGCACCGGCACCGTCGAGGTGTGCCGCGAGGCGGAGACCGGCGAGGTGCACGCCCTGCGCGGGCCCGGTTTCCGCTCGATGCAGTTCCACGCCGAGTCGGTGCTCACCGAGGACGGCATCCGCATCGTCGGCGAGGCACTGTCCGGCCTGCTCAGCGAGTCACTCGTATGAGGGCGACCGTGGCCTGGTGGGACCTGAGGGGGTCCGGGCACAGCATCGAGTCGCTGCGGGCGTACCTGCGCGAGGAGGCGGTGGACCGGTTCGCCGCGGTCGAAGGGCTGCGGCTGAAGTTCTGGATCGCGGACCCGGCGACGCAGCGGTGGGGCGCGGTGATGCTGTGGGAGTCTGCGGAGGCGGCGGCGCAGCCGCTGGCCCCGCGGGCCGCGGAGCTCATCGGGCGCACCCCCGTGCAGTACACGGTGTTCGACGTCGAGGCGACGGTCGAGGGCGTGCACGGCATGCCCGTACTGCCGGGACTCGGCCTGATCCCGGCAGTCTGAGCGGTACGCGTACGGCCCCTCACGCCCCTGCGGGGGAGTGGGGGGCCGTCGTCGTGGCCGAGCGGGTGCTCACCCGGTGCAGGACCTCCGTCATGGCGTCGAGCGTGCCGTGGAAGTCGGTGTCCAGGTCCCGCAGCCAGGGGTTCTGGGCGAGGACCACTGCGGCCGGGCGGTCGGTGAGGGTAATGCTCAGCGTGAGCGTGAGCCGGCCCTCCCCGTCCTCGCCGATCTCATTGCGTATCTCGGCGATGTCGGTGTCGTCCAGGTGCCGGTAGGTAATGCGTCCGGCGCCCTCCTGCGGGGTCACCCGTTGCAGGAACGTCAGGTTGCCGCGCCGGATTTCCCGGAGAAATCCATCGGGGTAGCGTTCGCTGATCCGGCATTCGCTAATGGCCGGAACATAACCCGTGGGGAACTCCGCCTTGTGGAGCAGAGCCTGCCACAGGCTTTCCCTCGTGGGAGCCGGACACCCGCTCTGACCTGCGTGGACAACCGGGCGCGTCCATGAAAGCGTCAGCATTGATCTCCCTTTTCCGCCGGTGGGCCGGCGTGCAGCATCGGCCGGGCGACCTGTCCTGTCAAAGCCGGTCGCGGCATTACGTCACCTGCCCCGATGACCTGACGGAGTGAACCGGACGAACTGCCGGAAGAGAGCATTCTCTTGCAGGGTGAGGGTTGGTCGATCGCGTTCGGCGCGAGCGCCTTCCCGATAAATCCGATGCGGAGAACCAGGAGAACGCTGATGTCTGAACGGTTCGACGGCCAGGTCGTCCTCGTCACCGGAGGAGGCGAAGGCATCGGCCGGGCAGCGGCGGTTGCCTTCGCCCGGCTCGGCGCCGTCGTGGTGGTCGCGGGCCGCCACCAGGAGACGCTGGAGGGAACGGTCAAGCTGATCCGTGACGAGGGCGGGCGGGCCGACAGCATCGTCGCCGACGTCTCCGACACCACGGGCGACGACGCCGTCGGCACCGGCGCCGTGTACGTCGTCGCCGAGACGGTCCGCCGCCACGGCGCCCTGAACGTGGCCTTCAACAACACCACCGAGCTGGGCCCCCACCAGCCCGTCGCCGACATCGACGAGACGGTCTGGGCCCGCACGCTGACCGCGAACCTGACGGGCGTCTGGCTCTCCATGAAGCACGAGATCGCCCACATGGAGAAGGCCGGCGGCGGCGTCATCGTCAACACCGCCAGCAACATCGGCGCGCAGGGCATGCTGCCCGGCCTCGGTGCCTACGCCGCGTCCACGGCCGCGGTCTCCGCCCTGAGCCGGACCGCGGCCCGCGAGTACGTCTCCCGCTCCATCCGCATCAACGCCATCAGCCCCTGCCCGCTCGCCCGGGGCGCCAGCGTCGAGGAGATCGCCGACACCGTCGTCTGGCTGTGCTCCGACGCCGCCGCGTACATCGTCGGGCACGACCTCGTGCTCGACCGCAAGACCAACTAGTGCTGTGACCCGACCGGGGCCGGGCCCGTACACCGGCCGAGCAGAGGAGCCCTGAGGAGAACGGTGAACAGCCCGCGTCCCACCCCCGCCCCCGTCCCGAGCTCCGCCCCCGTCCCGAGCCCCGGCGCGACCCCGGTCACGGTCCCGGTGGTGATCCCGGTCCCGGGCACTGGCCCCGGCACCGCCTCCGTCCCCTGCCGGCCCGCCGTCCTGCACGACCCGGTCGACCCGGTGCACCCGGCGGACCCGGTCGATCCGGCGGATCCGGTCGACCCGGACCGGTCCCGGTGCGGCGGCTACGTCCTGGCCGAGGCCGAGGGCGGGGAGCCCGACGTGCTGCTGATCGCCTGCGGCGGCGAGTCGGCCACCGCCCTCGACGCCCGCGCCATCCTCCAGCGCGACGGCATCGCCGCCCGGGTGGTGGCGATGCCCCGCCTCGACCGCTTCCGGCAGCAGCCCGCCGCCTACCGCGAGCAGGTGCTGCCGGCCCGGGTCCGCGCCCGGGTCTCCGTGACGGCCGGCGCGGCCCTCGGTTGGTACGAGCTCCTCGGCGACGCCGGGATCCCCGTGGGCCTCGACCGGTCCGGGACCGGCACCCCGTACACCGCCCTGCTCCGGCAGCACGGTTTCACCGCCGAGCGGGTGGCCGCCACCGCCCGGGCCAGCCTGGCCCGCGCCGGACACCGACACCGGGAGCACGTGTGACCGCCCTGAACGCCGTACTGACCGCCCGGATCCCGGGTTCCAAGAGCATCACCAACCGGGCGCTGCTGCTGGCCGCCGCCGCCGACGGGGTCTCGCTGCTGCGGGCCCCGCTCGTCAGCGACGACACCCTCGCCTTCCGGGAGGCCCTGACCGGCCTCGGCGTGCGCATCGAGGCCGAGCCGGACGACGCCGCCTGGAAGGTCACCGGCACCGGCCGGCCGCCCGTCCCGCCCGTGGCCGGTCCCGTGTGGTGCGAGGACGCCGGTACCGCGGCCCGCTTCCTGCCCCCGTTCGCGGCGACCGGCCGCGGCAGCTTCACCTTCGACGGCACCGACCAGCTGCGCGCCCGCCCGCTGCGGCCGCTCGCCGACGCGCTGCGCCGGCTCGGCGTCCGCGCCCGGGTCACCGAGCCGGTCGGCGGACTGCCCATGACCGTCGACGCCGACGGCCTGGACGGCGGGGAGCTGACCGTCGACGCCAGCCTGAGCAGCCAGTACCTCACGGGGCTGCTGATGGCCGGGCCGCTGATGCGCCGGCCGCTGACCGTACGCGGCCAGGGGCTGGTGAGCCGCCCGTACATCACGATGACCCAGGACCTGATGCGGCACTTCGGGGCGTACGTCGACGAGTTCGAGGGCGGCGCCATCCAGGTGCTGCCCGGCGGCTACCGGGCCGCCGAGCTCGACGTCGAACCCGACGCCTCCACCGCCTCGTACGTCTTCGCGGCGGCCGCCGTCACCGGCACCACGGTCACCGTGCCGGGCCTGGGCCGCTCCAGCGTCCAGGGCGACCTCGGCTTCGTCGAGGTGCTGCGCCGGGCCGGGGCGGGCGTCGAGGTCGGCGAGCGGGGGACCACGGTCACCGGCCCCGCCGACGGAGTGCTGCGCGGCGGTTTCGACGTGGACATGGGCGACATCTCCGACACCTTCATGACCCTCGCGGCCGTGGCCCCCCTCGCCGACGCCCCCGTCACCGTGCACGGCATCGGCCACGCGCGGCTGAAGGAGTCCGACCGGATCGCCGCGGTCGAGGAGAACCTGCACGCCCTCGGGATCCGCACCGAGTCCGGCCCGGACCGGATCACCATCCACCCCGGCCGGCCCGCGGCCGCCCGGATCGCCTGCCGCCGGGACCACCGGATCGCCATGGCGTTCTCCGTGCTGGGCCTGCGCGTCCCCGGCATCACGCTCGACGACCCGTCCTGCGTCGGCAAGACCTTCCCCGGCTTCCACGCCGAACTGGGCCGGCTCTTCCCGGCCCACCCGGGCACCAACCGTCATTGACAACGAAAGGGATGTGAGACACCCCATGGCCGACATACTCATCGCCGGCGGTGGCATCGGTGGCCTCGCCGCGGCGCTCGGGCTCGCGAAGCGGGGACACCGGATCACCGTGCTGGAACGCCGGGACGTCTTCGCGGAGGTCGGCGCCGGCATCCAGCTCGGCCCGAACGCCTTCCACGCCCTCGACCTGCTCGGGGTCGGGCAGGAGGTCCGCGACCGTGCCGTCTTCATCGACGAGCTGCGGTTCATGGACGGCACCACGGGCGAGAAGGTCGCCGCGATGCCGGTCAAGGAGAACTACCGGGTGCGGTTCGGCAACCCGTACGCCGTCGTCCACCGCGTCGACCTGTACCTGCCCCTGCTGGAGGCCGCCCGCCGGCACCCCGGCATCGAACTCCGGGGCCGCCGGCACGTGGTCGGCTACGAGCAGAAGGCGGGCGAGGTCACGGCGGTCCTCGCCGACGGCGGCCGCATCACCGGCGACGCGCTGATCGGCGCCGACGGCCTCCACTCGGCGATCCGCCAGCAGCTGGTCGGTGACGGTTCCCCACGGGTGTCCGGCCACACCATCTACCGCTCGGTCATCCCCATGGCGGAGGTGCCCGAGGAGCTGCGCTGGAACACCGTCACCCTGTGGGCCGGCCCGAAGTGGCACTTCGTCCACTACCCCATCGCCCGCGGCGAGCACTTCAACCTGGCCGCGACCCGCGACGACGGCGCCACCGAGGCCGTGGCCGGCGTCCCCGCCGACCACGGGCGCGTCCTGGACTCCTTCCCCGACCTGTCGGGTGCCGCGCGCCGACTGCTGGAGCTGGGACGCGACTGGAAGGCGTGGGTGCTGTGCGACCGCGACCCGGTCGACCGCTGGACCGAGGGCCGCGTCGCCCTCCTCGGCGACGCCGCGCACCCGATGCTCCAGTACGCGGCCCAGGGCGCCTGTCAGGCCGTCGAGGACGCGGTGCTGCTGAGCGGGCTGCTCGGCGACTGCCCGGCCGACTACGAGCAGCGGCTGGAGAAGTACGGCGCGGCGCGCCGCGAGCGCACCGCCCGGGTGCAGCTGGTGGCCCGCGAGATGGGGCGGCAGCTGTACCACGCGGCCGGCGACGCCCGCGTCGAGCGCAACGCGATGCTCGCCTCGCTGTCGGACGACGACATGTACGACAAGGTGGCCTGGCTGCACGGCGCGTTCGACTTCGAGATCGGCTCGGCCGGCTGAGCGGCTGAGCGGTCGCGCCGGCCGGCCGCCGGGGCGGTGGGGGAAAACGGTTCGCACCCGCCCCCGGCCGGCTGGCAGTGTGCGGCACATGCCGCCGCTCCACGAGATCCGCGCCCGCTACGACGACCGGACGGTCACCGTCTACCAGGCGTACGGGCCCGCCGTCGCCGAACCGGCGCTGCGCGCGGGCCGGTTCGTGCCGCCGTTCTCCTTCGGCCGGATGACCTGGATCAAGCCGTCGTTCCTGTGGCTGATGCACCGCAGCAACTGGGCCGCCAAGCCCGGGCAGGAGCGGGTGCTGGCCGTGCGAATCACCCGCGAGGGGTGGGAAGAGGCCCTGTCGCGGGCCGTGTTGACGACCGCCGACCCGGCGGAGGTCGACCGGGCCGCGGTGCACGTGCAGTGGGACCCGGAGCGCTCGGTGCGGGGTGCGGCGCTGAACCACTACAGCATCCAGGTCGGGATCGGCCGCGGGCTGATCCGGACGTACGCACAGGAGTGGGTGGTCGACCTGGCCGACCTGACCGGGCCGGCCCGCAGGGCCGCCGCCCTGGTCCGGGCGGGCCACGGCGCCCGGGCGCAGCGCCTGCTGCCGCCCGAGCGCCCGTACCCGCTCCCCGGGGAACTCGCCCGCCGGCTCAGAGCGTGAGGACGATCTTGCCGGTGGCGTGCTTGGACTCGCTCAGCTCGTGGGCCTTGCGGACGTCCTGCAGCGGGAAGGTCTCGGCGATCAGCGGGCGGATCCGCCCGGCCTCGGCGAGGCCGGCCAGCTCTTCCAGGACGGCGTGGTCCGGCGCCACGTTGACCGTGATGCCGCGCAGGCCGAGGGCCTCCGCCTTGGACCTGATCTCGTCGAGGGCGAGCGGGTTGATCACGCCGATGTAGGTTCCGCCGGGGCGCAGGGTGCGCAGCGAGCGGTCCTCGTAGTCGCCGCCGATCAGGTCGAGGACGACGTCCACGTCCTTGACGACCTCGGTGAAGTCCTCGGTGGTGTAGTCGACCAGTTCGTCGGCGCCGAGCTCGCGCAGCACCGCGTGCTTGGCCGCGCTGGCGGTGCCGATGACGTACGCGCCGCGGGCCTTGGCGATCTGCACGGCCAGGTGGCCGACGCCGCCGGCCGCCGCGTGGACCAGCACGCGCTGCCCGGGCCGGACGTCCGCGCCGTCGACGAGGGCCTGCCAGGCCGTCAGGCCGGCCATCGGCAGGGCGGCCGCCTGGACGTGGTCCAGGGACTGCGGCTTGCGCGCGAAGTGGCGGGCGGGGGCGGCCACGTACTCGGAGTATCCGGCGGCCTCGCCCGGGAACGACGGCAGGCCGAACACCTCGTCGCCGACCTTGAAGCGGTTCTCGCCGGGCGAGACGGCCACGACGGTGCCGGAGACGTCCCAGCCGACGCCGAACGGCGGGGTCAGCCACAGGCCGAATTCCCGGATCTTCCAGTCGATCGGATTCACGCCGGCGGCGTGCGTCTTTACCAGGATTTCCGTGGCATCGGGAGTCGGGATCGGGGAATCCGTCAGGTTGAGGACCTCATTGCCGCCGAGGGTTTCCTGACGGACCGTACGCATGGTTTCTGTCATGCATTCCATGATCTGCGCGGGCCGTTCCGAAAGTAAAGCCGGGACCCCGTCGATATCCGGCCATTTGTGGGTGCGTGGAACCTGACAGAGCGGCCGGGAATTTCTTCTGCTCCGTAGGGCGTTCCCCGATGCTGGGCCATATGACTCAGCTGCGTTCACTTGGTTCGGCCGGCCCCGAGGTTTCCGCTCTCGGCCTCGGCCTGATGTCCATGTCCGACTTCTACGGGCCCGCCGACCGGTCCGAGGGCGTCGCCACCGCACACGCCGCCATCGAGGCCGGCATCACCCTCCTCGACACCGGTGACTTCTACGGCAGCGGCCACAACGAGCTGCTGGTGCGCGAGGTGCTGCAGAGCCACGACCGCGACCAGCTCACCCTCAGCGTCAAGTTCGGCGTCCTGCGCGACCCGGCCGGCGGCATCCTCGGTGTCGACAACCGCCCCGAGGCCGTCAAGAACTCCCTGGCCCAGACCCTCCAGCGGCTCGGTGTCGACCACGTCGACGTCTACCGCCCGGCGCGCCTCGACCCGGCCGTGCCGATCGAGGAGACCATCGGCGCCATCAAGGAGATGATCGACGCCGGCTACGTCCGCCACATCGGCCTGTCCGAGATCGGTGCGGAGACCCTGCGCCGCGCCTCCGCGGTGCACCCGATCGCCGACCTGCAGATCGAGTACTCCCTGCTGTCCCGCGCCATCGAGGACGAGATCCTGCCGACGGCGCGCGAGCTCGGCACGGCCGTCACCGCGTACGGCGTCCTCGCCCGCGGCCTGCTCTCGGGCCGCTGGAACCACCAGCGGGCCACCGCCAAGGACGACGGCCGCAGCAGCTTCCCGCGCTTCAGCGGCGAGAACCTCGACCGCAACCTGCAGCTGGTCGCCGCCCTCGGCAAGGTGGCCGAGGCCAAGGGCGTCACCACCTCGCAGCTCGCCATCGCCTGGGCCATGGCCCAGGGCCCGGACATCGTCCCCGTCGTCGGCTCCCGCCGCCGCGACCAGCTCACCGAGGCGCTCGGCGCCCTCCACATCGAGCTGACCGCCGAGGACGTCGCCGAGATCGAGCGGGCCGTCCCCGCCGAAGGGGTCGCCGGCACCCGCTTCGACGCCGAGGGCATGGCCATGCTCGACAGCGAGAAGAAGTCCGGCACGGCCGGGCAGGCGGGCTGAGCATGGTCGACATCGGCAGCCCGGCCCAGTGGCAGGCCGACCGGCTCGACGTCCAGGCCTACCTCGACCGCCTGGGCGTCACCGGGCGCCTGGAGCCGGACGCGGAGACCCTGCGCCGGCTGCACCGGGCCCACGCACTGACCATCCCGTTCGAGAACCTCGACATCCTCCTCGGCCGGGGCATCGACCTCGACGTCGAGGTGATGCAGGACAAGCTGCTGCGCCGACGGCGGGGCGGCTACTGCTACGAGCACAACATGCTCTTCGCGCTCCTGCTGGAGCGGCTCGGCTACGAGGTGACCCGGCTGTACGCCCGGCCCGTCCTGGACGCGCCGAAGCCGCTGCCGCGGACGCACCTCATGCTGCACGTGGCCGTCGGCGACGAGACGTGGCTCGCCGACGTCGGCTTCGGCGACGAGGGCCCGCTGGAGCCGGTCCTGGTCGCCGACGGCACCGTCGTCGACCAGGGCGGCTGGGTGTACAAGCTGGAGCGCGAGGCGGGCACGGACAAGGAGTGGGTGCTCTGGCTGCAGCGGGAGGACAGCTGGTTCCCCCTGTACTGGTACGCCACGGAGGCCCACCACCACATCGACTGCGTGGTGGCGAACTGGTTCATCTCCACCCACTCCAGCTCGCCGTTCACCGGCCGGGTCTTCCTGGAGCGGATCGCCGAGGACTGGCGGCTCAACCTCAACCACCGCAAGCTCACGCTGACCCGGGCCGACGGCACCGTCGAGGTCCGGTACGTGGTGGACGAAGAGGTGCGGGGGCTGCTGGACGAGCGGTTCGAGATCGAGCTCACGGAGGACGAGGCCAAGGTGGTCGTGGCGGCGCTGCCGGCGCCGGCCGAGCCCTCCTGAGGGGAGTCACCCCACCACCGCTGCGGGGGGGGGGGGGGGGGGGGGGGGGGGGGGGGGGGGGGGGGGGGGGGGGGGAGGGGGGGGGGGGTGGGGGGGGGGGGGGGGGA
>NZ_JBVHVT010000136.1:0-15186 GCF_055564695.1 Streptomyces sp. NPDC029014 | reverse complement strand
TTGGCGTGCGCGTGGTCGCGCAGCGACATGATCAGCAGCTTCGGGGACAGCGGCTTGCCCGTGTTCCACGCCGGGCACTGCGACTGGCAGCGACCACACTCGGTGCACGTGGAGAAGTCGAGGATGCCCTTCCAGGAGAACTGCTCGACCTGCGAGACACCGAAGACGTCGTCCTCACCCGGATCCTCGAAGTCGATCTCCTTGCCACCCGAGGTCATCGGCTGCAGCGCACCCAGCGCCGTCTCACCGGTGGCGTTCCGCTTGAACCAGATGTTCGGGAACGCCAGGAAACGGTGCCAGGCGACGCCCATGTTGGTGTTCAGGCCGATGGTCGTCGCCCAGATCATCGTGGTGCCCAGCTTGATCATGGCGAACAGGTAGACCAGGTTCTCCAGCGCCGTGACGCTCAGCCCCTTGAAGGCCAGCACCAGCGGGTACGAGGCGAAGTACGCCGCCTCGTAGTGGTCCACGTGGTGCAGGGCGCCCTCCAGGCCGCGCAGCGCCATGATCGCGAGGCCGATGATCACGATGACGGACTCGACGAAGTACGCCTGGCCCATCTTCGATCCCGCGAAACGGGACTTGCGGCCCGCCCGCGACGGCAGGCTCAGCAAGCGGACGACGATCAGGGTCAGGATGCCGAGGGTCGTACCGGCGGCGATCAGCTCGGTGTACATCTCGTACGGCAGGAACCCGCCGAGCACCGGCAGGGTCCAGTCGGCCTTGAAGAGCTGGCCGTACGCCGTGACGATGGTGAGGCCGAGCGTGAGGAAGCCGACCGCCACGAACCAGTGCGCCACGCCGATGACGCCCCAGCGGTTCATCCGCGTGTGGCCGACGAACTCGCGCACCACGGTCAGGGTGCGCTGGTACGGGTTGTCGGTCCGCAGGCCGGCCGGTACCGGCTGGCCCAGTCTGAAGTACCGGACGAACTGGCCGATGGCGCGTGCGAGCACCGCCGCGCCGACCACGGTCAGGACCAGCGACACAATGATCGCGGCGAGTTGCATGGAAGGACTCCTCAAGCCTGCGAGGGCAGGACTGCCAGGGGATTACTAAGCGGTAACTTACCCATCTGGGCCCGAGGTTACCCGAGAATGGTGCACCCCTCGCGGCCTTCGGCCGGTGATCTGCGTCGCTGAGGGAGCCCTCACGTCAGGACTGCCACGACAGGGTGGGGACGGGTCCGGTCAGCAGGCCGGTGTCCACCCGGAGCATGCGCAGATACAGGTCCTGGAGCTGCTGCCCCGGGTCGACTCCCATGTTCTCGGCCAGGGTCCGACGCAGCTCCACGTAGGCCGCCAGCGCCTCGGCCTGCTTGCCGGACCGGTACAGGGCCAGCATCAACTGCAGCCAGTGCGGCTCGTGCAGCGGATTCGCCGCGGTCAACGAGCGCAGTTCGCCCATCAGTTCACGGTGCTGCCCCAGGGCGAGATCGGCGTCGATCCGCGCCTGGACCGCCTCGGACCTGAGGCTCTCCAGCTCCGTGACGTGCTGGATCACGGCCGGTGACGTGCCGGCGTCGGCGTAGGGATCTCCCCGCCAGTGGGCGAGCGCCCGGGTGAGGCACCGTGAGGCGAGGCCGGCCTGACCCGCGGTCAGCGCGTCCTTGCCCTCCCGGACCAGGCGCTCCGCACGCACGGCGTCCACGTGGCCCGGGGGGACGTTCAGGACGTATCCGGAGGGGCGGGTCAGCAGCCACTTCCCCTCGGAATCGCCGAGCACCCGGCGCAACCGCAGGACGGCCACGGCGACCGCCTTCCGCTCGGTGACCGGCTGGCTCTCGGACCAGACCTCTTTGAGGATCTGCTCGCTCGTCATGACCTTCCCGCGCCGCGCGGTCAGCGCACCCAGTAGTGCGCGAATGCGAATTCCACCCACCGATACCCGGTGCTCGAATTGCCCTGCGGGATGGACCTCCAAGGGTCCGAGTATTCCTATCTGCGGAGCGGCTCCCGGATTTAAGTCGGCGATGGGCACCGGCATGTTCCTCACTCTTCCCCCTTGAGTTCGTCACCAAGCGTCGGTGCATGTCGGCTTTTTTCTGGCACGACTGCCCAATACTCGTGGTGATCATGATGCCATAAGAGGCCATCGCTCAAGTGTGCGATACGTCACTCGCGTGTCGAGTGAAACCCGCAGTTCCTCGACGGCGCGGCCACGGCACCATGCCGAGCGATCCACCGATTACGGGCACCGCCCCCGAAGAGGGTATGGGAGAGAACGAATCCGGTCAGGTTGCCGGGCAGGCGGCGAGGGCCAGGTCGCTCACCTCGCGCAGACGGCCGATGCCAGCCCCGAACTGGGGTTGGATATTGGACAGATATGCGACCACGAGGTCACGGGACGGGTCCGCCCACACGACGCTGGACGTGGTCCCCGCATGCCCGAACGCGTTCCGGTCGCTCCTCGCGCCCAGGACGTTGGACAGGTCCTGGGGATCCGGACCCGGCCCGCCGAGCATGAATCCGTGGGACCAGCGGACCGGCCTTTTCAATGAGGCGTCGGTTTCCCCGTCATTGGATGACTTCCTGGCTTCCAGCACGGTTTCCTGACTCATCACCCGAATTCCGTCGAGAGTGCCTCCCTGCAAAAGCATCTGGTAAAAGCGCGCGAGTTGCCGCGCCGTACCCGAAATTCCAGCGGACGGAATCACGGCCTGGCGGTACCCGCGGCGGTTGCTCATCCATTGGTTGGGCCACTCCGAGGGGTGTCCGGCACGGGCCGGGACATGCCGGCCCCAGGCGTGATCGGGCAGTCCTGGATGCAAATCGTGCAGCCCCAGCGGCTCCAGCAGCCCGGAGGTCAGGGTCTCGCGGAAGGGCCGCCCCGTGACGCGTCGGACGAGCTCGCCGAGGATGAACCCGAAGCTCATGAAGTGGTAGGCGGCGACCTCGCCGCCCGCCCAGCGGGGCCGGGCCTCTTCGAGGTCGCGCACCGACTTCTTCCAGTCGGTGGCGGTGCGCATGGTGCGCACCATGCCCCGACCGGCCGGCACCCCGGCCCGGTGCTGGAGGACGTGGCGAACCGTCACGTCACCCTTGCCGTGCCGGGCGAACTCGGGCCAGTACGTGGCCACCGGCCGGTCCAGCTCGATGTCGCCGCGCTCGGCGAGCAGGTGCACGGCCAGTGCGGCGAACGGCTTGCTGGCGGCGTACAGCAGGAAGAGGGAGTCGGAGTCGCAGCCGAAGGAGCGGTCGAGGACGGGCACGCCGTGCCGGAGGACGCACAGCTGTGCCGCTCCCCCTCGTGCCCGCACCACCTCGGTGAGCCGGCGCAGGACGTCGGGGTCCATGTCCACGTCCTCCGGCCGGTGCTCGCGCTCGTCGATGGTGTTCACTGGTGTCGCTCCGCCTTCGTTCGTTCGGGTCGGACGTCGGCCCGACGGGGGTGCCGGCGGGCCGGGGACGGCCGTGTTGTCACCAGGTGACCGGCATGGTGTGCAGGCCGCGGACCATCAGCCCGGCCTTCCACGAGAGGTGCTCCTCGGGTACGGCCAGCCGCAGTCCGGGGTACCGGCGCAGCAGTGTGGTGAGAGCGATCTGGAGTTCGGCACGGGCGAGTTGGGAGCCCAGGCAGTGGTGCGGTCCGGCGCCGAAGCCCAGGTGCGGGTTCGGGCGCCGGGTCAGGTCGAGCTCCTCCGGGTCGGTGAACACCTCGGGGTCCCGGTTCCCCGCGCCCATCGACGGCACGACGGTCTCCCCCGCCCGGACGACGACTCCGCCGAGTTCGACGTCCTCGGTGGCCGTGCGGGGGAATCCGTCGACGGTGCCGATGGGCACGTACCGCAGCAGTTCCTCGACGGCGTCCGGGATGAGGCCGTGGTCGTTCCTGAGCCGTTCCAGCAGCCGGGGGCGGCGGAAGAGGGTGTAGCAGAAGTTGGGGATCTGGCTGGCCGAGGTCTCGTATCCGGCGATGAGGATGGCCTCGGCGAGCCTGACCAGTTCACTCTCGGTCAGCCGGTCGTCCTCGTCGCGCGCGGTCACCAGGGCGCCGATCAGGTCCTCGGTGGGCCGCACCCGCCGCTCGGCGACGAGCTCGCCGAGGTAGGCGTGCATCTGCATCATGTAGTCGCGCACCTGGGCGGGCGTGTGCGCGGTGGTCGTCAGCAGGGCGTCCGACCAGGCGCAGAAGCGGGTGCGGTCCTCGGGCGGCACACCGAGCAGTTCGCAGATCATGGCGACGGCGAACGGCAGCGAGAAGTCCTCGACCAGGTCCGCGGGCGGGCCGATCTCCTCCATGGCGTCGAGGAGGCGGTCGGCGGTGTGCTGGATCAGCGGCCGCATCTCCTCCACGCGACGGGGCGTGAAGACCTTCCCGACGAGGCGGCGCAACCGGGCGTGGTCGGGCCCCTCGACGCTCAGCACCGCGTCCGCCGGCGGCTGGTGCGGCAGGAACCGGGGGGCGCCGGGCGCCACGGCCAGCGCCCGGGAGAACCTGCGGTCGGTGAACACCTTGCGCACGTCCTGGTACCGGGTGGCGAGCCACGCCTCACCGCCGTAGGGCAGGGTGACGCGCTGGAGGGGCTGCTCGCGGCGCAGCGGCTCCCAGTACGGGTCGGCTTCCAGCCGGTCCGGGTCGTGGAAGGGGTACGCCGGTGCCTCACCGGCACCGAAGGGGCACGCCCGCACGTCCGCCCCGGTGCCGCTCGGCTCGGTGCTGCTCACCGGGCACCGTCCCAGGTCACCGGAAGGTTGTAGACGCCGTACACGATCTGGTCGTCGCGCCAGCGGATGTCCTCCGGCGGGGCCGCCATGCGCAGGCCGGGGAAACGGGTGACGAGGCCGCGCCATGCCGACCGCATCTCCACGCGGGCCAGCTCCATGCCCAGGCAGAGGTGGATGCCGTGGCCGAAGGCGAGGTGCGGGTTGTGCTCGCGGGTGATGTCGAGGCGGTCGGGGTCGGGGAAGACCTCGGGGTCGCGGTTGGCCGCGGGCAGCGAGGCCAGCACCGCCTCTCCCGCCTTCACCGGGTGGCCGGCGACGTCCAGGTCCTCGGTGATGCCGCGGGGCAGTCCCTGCTGGACGATGGTCTGGTGGCGCAGGAGTTCCTCGACCGCGCGGTCGATGAGGCCGGGGTCCTTGCAGAGCAGGTCCCACTGGTCGCGGTTCTCCAGCAGGGTGTAGGTGCCGATGCCCAGCATGTTGGCACTGGTCTCGTGGCCCGCGATCAGCATCAGCACCCCGATGCCGGCGATCTCCAGGTCGGTGAGCGGCGGGTCGGCGTCCGGGTCGTGGGCGAGGTGGCTGAGCAGGTCGTCGCCCGGGTTCTTCCGCTTGTCGGCGACCAGGTTCATCATGAACTCGTTCATCCGCGCGCCGGTGGCGCCGAGTTCCTCGGGGCTGGCGTCCAGGGCCTGGAGCCTGAGGACCATGTCCATGAAGTCGTCGCGGTCCTCGTACCGCACGCCCATGAGTTCGCAGATCACGTACAGCGGAATCGGCAGGGCGAAGGACTGCACCAGGTCGACGGGACCACCCTGTGCCTCCATCGCGTCGAGGGCGTCGGCGACGATCCGGTCGATGCGCGGCTGCATCCTGCGGATCGCCCGCATGGTGAACCACTTCGTGAGCAGGCGGCGGTAACGGGTGTGGTCCGGCGGGTCCATGAAGATCAGGAAGCCGGGCAGGTAGACCTCTGCGCGCATCTCGGGGGCGAGGTTGCGCCAGGGCTGGGGCGTCCTGCCCGGGTGGGAGCTGACCCGGGGGTCGGCGAGTGCGGCCCGGACGTCGGCGTGCCGGGTCAGCAGCCAGCCCTCGGAGTCGTCGGCGAAACGCATCCGACTGACGGGATCGGTGCGCCGCAGCTCCTCCAGCTCGGGGGGCGGGGAGAACGGGCAGCTGCGCTGACGGGGCAGCGTGGGCGGGCGCTGCTCGGTGTCGGACACGGTCTGGCCTCCAGGAAGTGGCGGGGTGGGAGGGGGCGGACGGCCTGTTGCGGGGGGTGTTTCAGAGGGTGGGTGCCCCGGGGCCGCGCAGCGGCAGCACCTGGTAGCTGGCGTCGTCCCGGTCGCGGCGGCCGAGGTTGAAACCGGCCTGGGCCTCGGCGGGGTCGATCGGCACCTCGTGGACGAGGCTGTAGTCGCTCAGGACGAGCCGGCGGGCGATCTTCCATGCACCGTCGCGGCGTTCGAAGCGGTCGACGTAGCGGCCGGCGAACTGCTCGACCCGCCTGACACCGTCGGCGTCCCGGACGTGGTGGGCGGTGCAGTAGGTCTCCACGCCCGCGGTGTCGCCGTCGACCTCGATGGTGCTGCCGTGCAGCGTGTGCAGGGTGCCGCTGTAGGCGTCGCGGAGCACGGGGATGATCTGCTCGACGAAGTCGTGGGCCTTGCCACGGATGACGCCACGGTCGTCGTGGGCGTCGTCGTGGTAGGCGGACTTGGCGAGTTCCTCGTCGAGCCGGTCCAGTCCGCGGCAGTAGCGCTGCAGCACGGCACGGATCTCGCGCTCGCTCCACAGGATGTCGAGCCGGTCCATGGAATCTCCTTCATGGTTCTTGTTGCCGGAATTCCCCGGGCTCGCCGGGTTCGTTTCCTCACGATTTCCGGGCACGGCGGGGCCGCGGCGGAAATTCGCGGGCGCCCCGGGCTAGCGGGAAATGTGTCAGAGGGTGGTCAGGCCCGTCGTCTGTGCATTGACGAGAACGGCCTGGTTCCCCTGCGGGTGCTGGTTGTCGTGCATCAGCTGGTGCGCCTTTCCGACGTCCTCGAAGCCGCCGGTCCAGGACAGGCAGGGGTCGATGCGCCCGTCGGCGACGAGGCGGATGACGTCACGGCACTGGCGGAGGTTGGCGTAGTGCGAGCCCTGGAGCCGCTTCTGCCGCATCCACAGGTAGCGCAGGTCGACGTCGGCGTTGTAGCCGGTGGTGCCGCCGCAGATGACGACCATGCCGGCGGTGTCGCACAGGTACATCGACGTCGGGATGGTGTCCTGACCGCTGTGTTCGAGGACGATGCGCGGCGCCCTGCGCTCCCCGAGCTCTTCCCAGAACCGGCGGCCGAAGGCCCTGACGCCCTCGGTCCAGCGGTCCATGGCCGCGTGGTCGCCGATGTCGGGCAGCCGGCCCCAGTGGTCGAAGTCGAGGCGGTTGATGGCGCCCTGGGCGCCGAGCCGGCGGCAGTAGCCGGCGCGTTCCTCGTCCGACACCACGGCGACGGGGACGCCGCCCCGCTGGCGGACGATCTGGATGGCCATCGAGCCGAGGCCGCCGGCGCCGCCCCAGATGAGGACGGGGTCGCCGGGTTGCACGTCGTGCGGTGCCCAGCCGCACAGCTGGCGGTAGGCCGTGGCCCCGGTGAGCAGGAAGCAGGCGGCCTCCTCCCAGGTCAGCCCCGGAGGCTTGGGGTGGCACTGGTACTCGTCGACGAGGGCGAACTGGGCGAAGGAACCGTGGTTCCCCTCGTAGCCCCACACCGACTGCGAGTGGGAGGTCATGGGGTCCGCGCCGAGGCGGATGTCGGCGGCGGTCTCCGTCCACTGGCAGCCGGACAGGATCACCTCGTCGCCCACGGCGACCTGGCTGACGCCCTCACCGACCGCCCACACCACGCCCGAGCCCTCGGACCCGCCGATGTGGAAGTCCTCCGGCTCGCCGCGTCGCCGGCGGGCGGCGATGACGTCGACGGGCTGGCCGAGCGAGGCCCAGACGTTGTTGTAGTTGATGCCGGCGGCCATGACCCAGACCAGCACCTGGCCGCGCCCGACCTCCGGCACGTCCACCACCTCGGTCCGGAACGCCTGGTGCGGCGGCCCGTAGCGCTCCCGGCGGATCACGGAGGCGTACATGCGCTCGGGCACGGTGCCGAGCGGCGGTATGTCACCCAGTTCGAACAATTCGTTTCGCACGCAGACCCCCGTCTGGATTCGTTTCGCACAGGATCCGAAGAACGTCGGAAAGCGGGCCGGCCGCGCGGCCACCGCCAAGAAGAAAATGGGAATGTTGCACCGGCTGGGACGGAGAAGATGTCGATCCGTCAGCCGATCGCCTGCACCGAGTGCGATTCAGTGATCCTATCGTACACAAGTCGGCTCATTTTCTGGAGCTGTTCCGCGAGATAGAAATGCCCACCCGGAAAAACTTCCATCCGGAAATCCGCGGAGGTGTGCGCCCGCCAGGAGCCGACGGATTCCACCGGCGCCATCGCGTCGCTGTCGCCCACCATTGCCGTCACCGGGCACGGCAGCGGGGGGCCGGGGACGTGGTGGTGCGTGCGGACCGCGCGGTAGTCGCTGCGGATGGCCGGTGCGACCATCCGCAGCACCTCCTCGTCGTCGAGCAGCCGCGGGTCCGTGCCGCCGAGTTCGCCGAGGGCGGCGACCATCGCCCGGTCGTCCAGCTCGTCCAGGGCCCGTTCCACCTTCTGGCCGGGGGCGCCGCGCCCGGAGACGAACAGGTGGAGCGGGGGCGCGTCGCCGTCCTCGCACAGGACGCGCGCCACCTCGTGGGCCAGTACGGCTCCCATGCTGTGGCCGAACAGCGCCAGCGGCCGGTCCCGCCAGGGGCCGAGGGCCGCCACGACCCCGTCGCGCAGCGCGTCGATGGAGTCCAACGGCCGTTCCTGCCGCCGGTCCTGGCGCCCGGGGTACTGCACGGCCAGCACCTCCACGTGCGGCTCCAGCTCCCGGGACAGCGCGAAGTAGGCGCTGGCGGCGCCTCCTGCGTGCGGGAGGCAGAGCAGCCGCACGGGGGCCCCGGGGGCCGGGTGGAAGCAGCGGATCCACGGGTCGGGGTGGGCGTCACGGGGTGCCCGGGCCTGGTTCGTCATCGCCGGTCAGCCGTTTCACCCGGCGCGGCGTGCGGGGCCCGGAGGCCGGCCAGCCAGGCGTCGACGGCCCGGGCCGTCTGCGGAGCGTGCTCGTCCATCATGGTGAAGTGGTCGCCTTCCGTGTCCACGACAGTGCTGTCGAACTTCCAGTCGGGCTGCCAGGCCTGGCCTTCGGCGACCCGCCCGAGCGGCACCGAGGCGCGCAGCAGCAGGGTCGGCACGCCCGGCTCCTCGGGCACCCAGTCGGTGAAGAACTCGAAGTACCGGCCCATGGCGGTCAGCCGGACGTCGGTCATCGCCCCGAAGTCGGCCTCGCGGTCGAGTACGCCCTGTGCGAGTTCCCGCTGCATGCGGTGGAGGGCCGGGTCCGCCAGCAGATAGGTGTCCAGCAGCACCACGGCCTGCGGGCTCGGTCCGGTGCGGGCCAGGTGGGCCGCGAGGCTGTACGCGAACCAGCCGCCGGAGGAATGGCCCAGCAGGGCGTACGGTGCTCCGCCCGCGCGACGGCGCACGCCCTCGGCGAGGAACTCCAGCATCGCGGGGAAGTCGCCGGGCAGCAGTTCGCCCGGTGCGAATCCGGGTGCGAGCAGGGCCGAGACGCCGCGGGAGCCCCGGAAGCCGGCGGCGAGCCGGGCGTACTGCTGCGCCCCGTACAGCGGCACGGGTGCCGGGCAGCAGATCAGGACGGGCCGGTCGGTGTCCGGAGCCAGGTCCACCGTGACGGGGTCCTGGCCCGCCCCGGCTGCGGTGGCGAAGGCCGGGCGCAGCCGCGAGGCGACCTTGGTGAGCTCCAGCGCGTCCTCGGGCCGGTCCAGTTCGTTGGCGCCGCGGTAGAGCGCTTCGAGGGAGTACGGCGACGCTGCGGCGGGGGAGGTGCCGCCGGTCCCGGCGGCGGTGAGCTGCTGACCGAGGAACCCGGTCAGCGCGGTGGGCGTGGGGTGGTCGAAGACGACGCTGGCGGGCAGCGGCAGGCCGCACTCGGCGGACAGGGCGATGCGCAGCTCGGTCGCCATGAGGGAGTCGAAGCCCAGGGTGAGGAAGGAGCCGTCGGGCTCGATGTCGGCGGCGCCCGAGCCGCCGATCACTGCGGCGGCCTGCTCGCGCACCAGCGCGAGCAGCTGCGCGTCGCGCTCCTCGCCGGGCAGGTCGGCGAACCTGCGCGCCATGGGCACGGCGTCGGACGCGGCCGGCGCCGGGGCGGCCGCAGCGCGCGGGCGGGAGCCCGGGCCGTCGCCGCCCGCGCCCGCCATGCCGGCCAGCCAGTAGGGGCGGCGCTGGAAGGCGTACGTGGGAAGCTCCACGCGGGGCCCGGCGGGGCGCAGCAGGCGGTCCCAGGCCGGTGACGCGCCGAGCGTGTGGGCCTGGGCGACGGCCGTGAGCACGGCTTCCGGCTCCGGTGCGCGCCCGTGCAGCACGGGGACGAACGTCTCGGCGGCGGCCTCGGTCAGGCACTGCCGCCCGGCGGAGGTGAGCACTCCCCCGGGCCCGCACTCCAGGAACAGGGTGGCGCCGTGCTCGTGCAGCACGCGGACGGCGTCGTGGAAGCGGACCGTGTCGCGAACGTGGCGCACCCAGCGCTCCGGGCGGCAGAGGTCCTCCTCGCCGGCGAGAGCCCCGGTGAGGGCCGAGACCAGGGGGATGCGGGGGGCCCGGTAGGACACCTGGTGCGCGACCTCGGCGAAGGCCGCGGTCATCGCGTCCATGCGGGCCGAATGGAAGGCGTGGCTCACGCGGAGCCGGCGAGTGCGGCGGCCCCGCTCGGCCCAGGCGTCCGCCGTCGCGGACACGGCCCGTTCGTCGCCGGAGAGCACGACCGCCTCGGGGCCGTTGACGGCGGCGACGTCCACTGCCCCGCCCGTGTCGGCGAGTCGGGCCCGGACCTCGGCCTCACCGGCCTGGACGGCGACCATGGCGCCGCCGGCGGGCAGTTCCTGGATGAGCCGGCCGCGTGCCGCGACCAGGGCGCAGGCGTCGGCGAGCGACCAGACTCCGGCCACGTGGGCGGCGGTGAGTTCGCCCACCGAGTGCCCCGCGACCAGGTCCGGGCGCAGCCCCCAGTCCTCCAGCAGTCGCGCCAGTGCGACGCCCACGGCGAAGAGGGCGGGTTGGGTGTAGGCCGTGGCGTCGAGCAGCGCGGCTTCCGGCGTGCCCTCGGCGGCGAACATCACCTCGCGCAGCGGCCGGTCGAGGTGCCGGTCCAGCTCGGTGCACACCTCGTCCAGCGCGTCGGCGAACACCGGGTGTGCGGCAGCGAGTTCGCGCCCCATGCCGGGCCGTTGGCTGCCCTGGCCGGGGAAGAGGAACGCCGTCCTGCCGCCCGGGGGCAGGGTGCGGCCGGTGACCACGCCCGGGGCGCGGCGGCCGTGTGCCACGGCCGTCAGGCCGGCGAGCAGCTCCTCGTGGTCCCGGCCCAGCACGACGGCCCTGTGGCCGAAGGCGGCGCGGGTCGTGGCCAGGGCTGCCGCGACGGCCTGCGGGGACCGGTCCGGTCCCGCGGCCGGATGCGCGGCCAGGCGTTCGGCCTGCCCGCGCAGGGCCTCTTCGCTCCGGCCCGAGACCACCCACGGCAGCACGCCCGAGGGGACGGCCGCCGTGCCGGTCGGCGGCTGCGGGGCCGGGTCCTCGGCGGGCGGGCTCTCCAGGATGACGTGGGCGTTGGTGCCGCTGACGCCGAACGACGAGACGGCCGCGCGGCGCGGCTCCCCGCTGTCCGGCCACGGCTGCTCCTGCGTCAGCAGGTCGATGCCGCCCGTGGACCAGTCGACGCGCGGTGTGGGCTCGGTCAGGTGCAGGGTGCGGGGCAGCATGCCGTGCCGCATGGCCATCACCATCTTGATGACGCCGCCCGCGCCGGCCGCCGACTGCGTGTGGCCCAGGTTCGACTTCAGCGAGCCGAGCCACAGCGGCCGCCCCGCGGCGCGGGCGCGCCCGTAGGTGGCCAGCAGGGCCTGGGCCTCGATCGGGTCGCCCAGCGGCGTTCCGGTGCCGTGCGCCTCCACCGCGTCGATCCGGTCGGCGGTCAGCCGTGCGTTGGTCAGGGCCTGCCGGATCACCCGCTGCTGCGCCGGCCCGTTGGGCGCGGTCAGCCCCGCGCTCGCGCCGTCCTGGTTGACCGCGCTGCCGCGTACGACCGCCAGGACCGGGTGGCCCAGCCGGCGGGCGTCACCGAGACGGGCGAGGAGGAGGACGGCGGCGCCCTCGGACCAGGTGGTGCCGTCGGCGGTGGCCGAGAAGGACTTGCAACGGCCGTCGGGCGCGAGTCCCCGCTGCCGGCTGAACTCGATGAAGGCGGTCGGTGTGGCCATCACCGTCGCGCCGCCCGCCAGCGCCAGGGAGCACTCGCCCTGCCGCAGGGACTGGGCGGCCAGGTGGAGCGCGACCAGCGAGGAGGAGCAGGCGGTGTCGACCGAGACGGCCGGCCCTTCGAACCCGAAGGTGTAGGAGATGCGGCCGGAGAGGATGCTGGCGGAGTTGCCGGTGCCGATGAACCCCTCGGCCTCCTCCCGCGCGTCGAGCACGTTGATCAGGTAGTCGTTGCTGTTGGAGCCGACGAACACCCCGACGTCCATGCCCCGCAGCCCGGTGGCGTCGAGCCCCGCGTGCTCGAACGCCTCCCAGGAGGTCTCCAGCAGCAGCCGCTGCTGCGGATCCATGGCCAGCGCCTCGCGCGGGGTGATGCCGAAGAAGGCGGCGTCGAAGCCCGACGGGTCCTTCAGGAAGCCGCCGTGCCGCGAGTACGTCCGACCCGGCGTCCCCGGTTCGGGGTCGTAGACGGCGTCGACGTCCCAGCCGCGGTTGGTGGGGAACTCGGTGACGGCGTCCCTGCCCTCGGCCACCAGCTGCCACAGCTCGTCCGGCGACGCGACGTCCTCGGCGCCGCCGGGGAACCGGCAGGCCATGCCGATGATCGCCACCGGCTCGTGGGCGGCCTCCTCGGCCTGTTCCAGCTGCCGGCGGGTCCGCTGCAGATCGGCCGTGACCAGCCGCAGGTACGCGCGGAGTTTGGTCTCGTTGTCCTCAGCCAAGGCGGAGTTCCCTTTCGATCAGGTCGAACATCTCGTCGTCGGTGGCCCCGTCGAGGGCACCGGGGTCGGGGCCGGTGCCGGGCCGGGCGGGGGCGTGGACCGCGAGCAGGGCCTTGAGCCGCTCGGCGATCCGGGCGCGCTCCGTGTCGTCGGCGGGCAGCCCGGCCAGACCGGCCTCCAGCCGGTCGACCTGCTCGGCCAGCGACGGGCCGACCGCCGCCGGACCCGTCTCGTCGAACGCGGCCGCCAGGTGGGCGGCGACGGCGGCCGGCGAGGGGTGGTCGAAGAGCAGTGTCGTCGGCAGCTCCCGGCCCGTCGCTGCGGCGAGCTGGTTGCGCAGCCGCACCGCCATGAGCGAGTCGAAGCCGTGGTCGAGGAAGCCCCGGTCGGGGTCCACGGCCTGCGGCCCGTCGTGCCCCAGGACACCGGCCGCCTCGGTGCGCACCAGCCGCAGCAGGGCCTCGTGGCGCTCCTGCCCGGGCAGCGCCCGCCACGCGGCGGCCGCCGTCTGCGGGTGCCCGACGGGGCTCTCGCCCGCGGGCTCGGGCACGCCGGACCGCGTCTGCGGGCCGGCGTGGTCGGCCCGGTCGGCCCGGTCGGCCTGCCGCTCGACGGGCCCCGTGGACCCGGTGGGCCAGTACCGCCGCTTCCGGAACGCGTAGACGGGCAGGTCGAGCGCGCGGGGCCCGGCGCCGAACCAGGCGTGCCAGTCGACGGGGGTGCCCGACGAGTGGAGCGTGGCCAGGGCGGTCAGCAGGGCGGGCACCTCGGGCCGTCCGGCGCGGGCGACGGACAGCAGCAGCGGAGCAGCACGTCCGGGCTCTGCGGTCAGACAGCCCTCGCCGGCCGTGCTGAGCACGGTGTCCGGGCCGATCTCGACGTAGACGCCGGCCCCGTACCGCTCCAGCCGCCGCATCTGGTCGTGGAAGCGCACCGAGGCGCGTACGTGCCGGACCCAGTACGCGGGGTCCCGCGCCTCGCGGGCGCTCAGGATGTCGCCGGTGACGTCCGAAACGATCGGGATCCGCGGTGCCGCGTACGACAGACCGGCGGCGATCCGCCCGAACTCCTCCGTCATGGCGTCCATGTGAGGGGAGTGGAAGGCGCGGCTCACCTTCAGGCTGCGCGTCTTGCGGCCCTGCGCGGCCCACTCGTCGGCGAGTGCGGTCACGACGCCGGCGTCGCCCGACAGCACGACCGAGGCGGGCCCGTTGAGCGCGGCGAGGTCGGCCGCCCCCTCGTGGCCGGCGAGCGCCGCGCGGGCCTCCTCCTCGGTGGCCTGTACGGCGATCATCGCGCCGTCCGTGGGCAGTGCCTGCATGAGCCGGCCACGGGCGGCGACGAGGGCGGCTGCCTGCGGCGCCGTGAGCACACCTGCCGCGCAGGCCGCGGACAGCTCGCCGAGCGAGTGGCCGGCCAGGACGTCGGGGCGTACCCCCCAGCTCTCCAGGAGCCGGAACAACGCCACCTCGTAGGCGAACAGGGCGGGTTGGGCGTAGTCCGTGCCGTGCAGCAGGCGCGCCGGCGGGGTGTCGTCCGGCGCGAACATCACCTGGAGGAGCGGCTCGTCCAGGTGCGGCTCGAAGTGCGCCGCCAGCTCCTCCAGGGCTTCGGCGAAGACCGGGAAGGCCGCGTACAGCTCCCTCCCCATGCCGGCGTGCTGGCTGCCCTGCCCGGTGAAGAGGAAGGCCGTCCGGCCCTTGGCGCGGGCCGTGCCGTGGACGAGGGCGTGGTGGTGCTGCCCGTTCGCGAGGGCGTCGAGACCGGCACGGAGGGTCTCCGCGTCCGGGGCGAGAACGGTGGCACGGTGCTCGAACGCCGACCGGGTCACCGCCAGCGCGCGGCCCACCGCCCGCACGTCCGACTCCGGACGCGCGACGGCGTACTCGTACAACCGCCGGGCCTGAGCCCGCAACGCTTCCTCACTACGACCCGACACCACCCACGGCACCGGACCACCCGCCGCAACCGACCCCGACCCCGACTCCTCAACCGGGGCCGGGGCCTGCGGGGCCTCCTCCAGGATCACGTGCGCGTTCGTCCCGCTGATCCCGAACGAGGACACACCCGCCCGGCGCACACGGTCACTCTGCGGCCACGACCGGGCCTCCCGCAGCAGCTCCACCGCACCGGCGGACCAGTCCACCAGAGGCGTCGGCTCGTCCGCGTACAACGTCCGCGGCAACTCGCCGTGCCGCAGCGCCATCACCATCTTGATCACACCGGCCACACCCGCCGCCGTCTGCGTGTGCCCCAGGTTCGACTTCAGCGATCCCAACCACAGCGGACGCTCAGCAGGCCGGTCCCTGCCATAGGTGGCGAGCAGGGCCTGCGCCTCGATCGGGTCACCCAGCCTCGTCCCCGTCCCGTGCGCCTCGACCGCGTCGACGTCGT
>NZ_JBVHVT010000135.1:0-15255 GCF_055564695.1 Streptomyces sp. NPDC029014 | reverse complement strand
CTCTCTCCCCCCCCCGACACCCCCCCCCCCCCCCCCCACCCTCACCCCCCCCCCCCCCCCCCACCCACACCCCCCCCCCCCCCCCCCCCCCCCCCCCCCCCCGCACGGGTGTCCGGGCCCCTCGGATGCAGGGGCGGCGCCCACGTTGGCGTAACCTCGAAGCCGGAGCCCGCCGATCTCGGGACCTCGATCCACACCTTGGGGTTGCACAGCAGATGACTGCCATCTCTCTCGGAATGCCGTCCGTGCCGACGAAGCTTGCCGACCGCCGGGTCAGCCGCAAGATCCAGGTCGGCACGGTGGCCGTCGGTGGCGACGCACCCGTGTCGGTGCAGTCCATGACCACCACCCGTACCTCCGACATCGGCGCCACGCTCCAGCAGATCGCGGAGCTGACCGCTTCCGGCTGCGAGATCGTCCGCGTGGCCTGCCCGACCCAGGACGACGCCGACGCCCTCGCCGTCATCGCGAAGAAGTCGCAGATCCCGGTCATCGCCGACATCCACTTCCAGCCCAAGTACGTGTTCGCCGCGATCGACGCCGGCTGCGCCGCGGTCCGTGTGAACCCGGGCAACATCAAGCAGTTCGACGACAAGGTCAAGGAGATCGCGAAGGCCGCCGGCGACGCCGGCACGCCGATCCGCATCGGCGTCAACGCCGGCTCCCTCGACCGCCGCCTGCTCCAGAAGTACGGCAAGGCCACCCCCGAGGCGCTGGTCGAGTCCGCGCTGTGGGAGTGCTCCCTCTTCGAGGAGCACGGCTTCCGCGACATCAAGATCTCGGTCAAGCACAACGACCCGGTCGTCATGGTCAACGCCTACCGCCAGCTGGCCGCCCAGTGCGACTACCCGCTGCACCTCGGCGTCACCGAGGCCGGCCCCGCCTTCCAGGGCACCATCAAGTCCGCCGTAGCCTTCGGCGCCCTGCTCGCCGAGGGCATCGGCGACACCATCCGCGTCTCCCTCTCGGCCCCGCCGGTCGAGGAGGTCAAGGTCGGCCGCCAGATCCTGGAGTCGCTGAACCTCAAGCCGCGCCGCCTGGAGATCGTCTCCTGCCCCTCCTGCGGCCGCGCCCAGGTGGACGTCTACAAGCTCGCCGAAGAGGTCACCGCCGGCCTCACCGGCATGGAGGTCCCGCTGCGCGTCGCGGTCATGGGCTGCGTCGTCAACGGCCCGGGCGAGGCCCGCGAGGCCGACCTCGGCGTCGCCTCCGGCAACGGCAAGGGCCAGATCTTCGTCAAGGGCGAGGTCATCAAGACCGTTCCCGAGTCGAAGATCGTCGAGACCCTCATCGAGGAGGCGATGAAGATCGCCGAGCAGATGGAGAAGGACGGCGTCGCCTCCGGAGAGCCCACCGTCGCCATCGGCGTCTGAGCTCCGCCAGTCCTCCGCACGCAACCGGCCACGGCCCCGTTCCCGCAGCTCGCGGGCGGGGCCGCGGCCTTTTCGTGACTCGTGCGACCAGGCATTGCACGGGTGCGGCGGGTACAGTTCGACAGATCAGCAGCCCTGTAGGTGAGGCCCCAGTGTTGACGCAGACCACCACGCGGGTCCTCGAGCCCGGCGACCTCGACGCCGCACTCGCGATCCTGGAGCGCGAGCCCGTCGAGAACGCCTTCGTCACCTCCCGGGTCCAGGTCGCCGGCCTCGACCCCTGGCGGCTCGGCGGCGAGATGTGGGGCTACTACGCGGGGGGCGTGCTGCGCTCCCTGTGCTACGCGGGCGCCAACCTCGTCCCCGTCTGCGCCGACCCCGACGCCGTACGGGCCTTCGCCGACCGCGCCCGGCGCACCGGCCGCCGCTGCTCCTCCATCGTCGGCCCCGCCGAGGCCACCGGGCTGCTGTGGCGGCTCCTGGAGCCCAGCTGGGGCCCGGCCCGCGAGGTCCGCGCCCACCAGCCGCTCATGGTCACGCGGCAGCCGTCCACCGAGGTGCGGCCCGACCCGCTCGTGCGCCGCATCCGCAAGGACGAGATGGACCTGATCATGCCCGCCTGCGTGGCCATGTTCACGGAGGAGGTCGGCGTCTCGCCGCTGGCCGGCGACGGCGGGCTCCTCTACCAGGCCCGGGTGGCCGAGCTGGTGGGTTCCGGCCGCTCCTTCGCCCGCGTCGAGGACGGCCAGGTCGTCTTCAAGGCGGAGATCGGCGCCGCCACCACCTCCGCCTGCCAGATCCAGGGCGTGTGGGTGGCCCCCGAGTTCCGCGGCCGCGGCCACTCCGAGAGTGGCATGGCCGCCGTCATCGCCTACGCGCTGCGCGACGTGGCGCCCGTGGTCAGCCTGTACGTCAACGACTTCAACACCGCCGCGCGGGCGGCGTACCGGCGCGTCGGCTTCCGCGAGGTCGGCGCGTTCATGAGCGTCCTGTTCTGAGCGGCCCCCGGGGAGGCACAGCACGCCCCGCGCCGCCCGGCACGACACCTCGCCGCACCGCCCGCACCGCCACACTTCCCCGGAGCCGCCCGGTCGGCGGGAACTCCCCCCTGGCACCCGCTCGGGCATACCGGCGGGGCGGGACCGCCGAGTAAGGTCACCGCATGCTGCCTACCCCCGAGGGCGACGTCCCCGCCCGGCCCGCCGGACTGAGCATCGGCCCCCTCGACCTCGCCGCGCGCGTCGACGAGGCCCTGCGCGTACAGGCCGTCGCCTTCGGGCTCAGCGAGGAGGAGGTCGGCATCCGGCGCTACATCGTCCAGCGCCACATGACCTGCCGCGGCGCCCGGGCCCTCGGCGCGTTCACCGACGACGGGGCGCTGGCCGGGTTCGTCTACGGGATGCCGAACGACCGCGCCTACTGGTGGTCCTCGATCGTGGAACCGTACCTGCGCGCCGAGGGGCACGACGGCTGGCTCGACGACTCCTTCGTCATCACCGAACTGCACGTCCACCCCGGCTTCCAGGGCCGCGGCGTCGGCCGCGCCCTCATCACCCGGATCACCGACGCCGCCGGGGAACCCCGCTCGATCCTCTCCGCCATCGACGCCGAGAGCCCGGCCCGCCGGCTCTACCACGCCCTCGGCTACACCGATCTCGCCCGCCAGGTGCACTTCCCGAGCGCGCGCCTGCCGTACGCCGTCATGGGCGCCCCCCTGCCGCTGCGCAGGCCCTGAATTCGTTTCGGCGCCCCGCGCCGACCCCGGTAGCCTCCCGTCATGGCAACACAACCCGTTCAGCGCATGTCCCGTCTCATGGCCAGGACCCTCCGGGAGGACCCGGCCGACGCCGAGACCCTCAGCCACCGCCTCCTCGTCCGCGCCGGCTATGTCCGCCGCAGCTCGGCAGGGGTGTGGACCTGGCTGCCGCTCGGCAAGCGGGTCCTGGACAACGTCTCGCGCATCGTCCGCGAGGAGATGGACGCCATCGGCGCCCAGGAGGTGCTGCTCCCGGCGCTGCTGCCGAAGGAGCCGTACGAGGTCAGCGGGCGCTGGACGGAGTACGGCGACCTGCTGTTCCGGCTCAGGGACCGCAAGGGCGCGGAGTACCTGCTCGGCCCCACCCACGAGGAGATCTTCACCCTCGTCGTGAAGGACCAGTGCACGTCCTACAAGGACCTGCCGGTGATGCTCTACCAGATCCAGACCAAGTACCGCGACGAGGCCCGGCCCCGCTCCGGCGTGCTGCGCGGCCGCGAGTTCCAGATGAAGGACTCGTACTCCTTCGACGTCAGCGAGGAGGGGCTCGCCGAGTCCTACGCCCTGCACCGGGCCGCGTACCAGCGGATCTTCACCCGCCTCGGCCTCGACCACCGGATCGTCTCGGCGGTCTCGGGCGCGATGGGCGGCTCCGCCTCGGAGGAGTTCCTGGCGCCCGCGGCGGCCGGCGAGGACACCTTCGTGGACTGTCCCGCCTGCGACTACGCGGCCAACACCGAGGCGGTCACCTTCGTCCCGGACCCGGCGGCCGCGGAGGCGGGCGCCGAGCACCCCGCCCCGGAGGAGATCCCCACCCCCGACACCCCGACGATCGAGACGCTCGCCGCCCACCTCGGCGTCCCCGCGTCGGCCACGCTGAAGAACCTCCTGGTGAAGGTGGACGGCGAGATCACGGCCGTCGGCGTGCCCGGGGACCGGGAGGTCGACCTCGGCAAGCTGGGCGAGCACCTCGCCCCGGCCGTGGTGGAGTTGGTGACGGCCGAGGACTTCGTCGACCGTCCCGACCTGGTACGCGGCTACGTGGGCCCGCAGGGCCTCGACAAGGTCCCGTACATCGCCGACCCCCGTGTCGCGCCCGGCACTTCGTGGGTGACGGGGGCCAACCGGCCCGACACGCACGCCCGTAACGTGGTCTGCGGCCGCGACTTCGAGGTCGACCGGTACCTCGACGTGGTCGTCGTACAGCCCGGCGACCCCTGCCCGCGCTGCGGGGCCGGACTGCGGCTCGACCGCGCCATCGAGATCGGCCACATCTTCCAGCTGGGCCGCAAGTACGCGGACGCCTTCGGGCTGGACGTGCTGGGCCGCGAGGGCAAGCCGGTACGGGTCACGATGGGCAGCTACGGCATCGGCGTCTCGCGGGCCGTGGCGGCGCTGGCCGAGCAGACCGCCGACGAGCGCGGCCTGTCCTGGCCGGCGGAGGTGGCCCCCGCGGACGTCCACGTCGTCGCGGCGGGCAAGGCCGTGCAGCTGGCGCTCGCGGAATCGGCGGCCACGGCGCTGGCACAGTCCGGGCTGCGGGTCCTGCTCGACGACCGGGCCGGCCTCTCGCCTGGCGTGAAGCTCACCGACGCCGAGCTGATCGGCGTGCCGTGGATCCTGGTGGCGGGCCGCAGGTCCGCCGACTCCGTGGTCGAACTCCAGCACCGCGCCACCGGCGCCCGTGAGGAGCTCCCCCTGGACGAGGCCCTGGACCGCCTGCGCGCGGCCCGCTGACCCCGTCGCCGGCTGCCGGGCCCCCGTGACCCGGCAGCCGGGGCGACCTCAGGCGGCCGGACCGGCCGCCCGGCCGGTGTCGGCCGGGAACAGGGGCTCGGGGTCCTCCTCGATCGCGGGGGCGGACGGCAGCCCGGTGTCCACCGCGGGCAGGTCCGGCGCAGCGGGCGCGGGCGCGGCCGGGGTGCCGTACTCGACGACGGCTTCGTACCCGGCGTCGGCATCCGCGGTGCCGCCTCCCGCGGTGTCGCCTCCCGCGGTGTCGCCGTCCACCGCGTCGGCTTCCGCGCCGGTCCCGGCCGCCGACGGCGCTCCGGCAGTGCCGGCCCGCCGCGCTCCGGCGGCCGGCCAGGACTGGGCCTCGCCCTCGGTCCCACCCGGGGTCGCCCGCTCCAGGAAGCGCAGCAGCTCCACCGGGAACGGCAGCACCAGCGTGGAGTTCTTCTCCGCCGCCACCGCCACCACCGTCTGCAGCAGCCGCAGCTGGAGCGCCGCCGGCTGGTCCGACATCACCGCCGCCGCCTCGGCCAACTTCTTCGACGCCTGGAGCTCCGCATCCGCGTTGATCACCCGGGCCCGGCGCTCGCGGTCGGCCTCCGCCTGCCGCGCCATCGACCGCTTCATCGTCTCCGGCAGCGAGACGTCCTTGATCTCGACCCGGTCGATCTGCACGCCCCACCCCACGGCCGGGCTGTCGATCATCAGCTCCAGGCCCTGGTTCAGCATCTCCCGGTTGGACAGCAGGTCGTCCAGGTCCGACTTGCCGATGATCGAGCGCAGCGAGGTCTGCGCCATCTGCGAGACCGCGAAGCGGTAGTCCTCCACCTCGATGATGGCGCTCGCCGGGTCCACGACCTTGAAGTACACGACCGCGTCGACCCGCACCGTGACGTTGTCCCGGGTGATGCCCTCCTGCGCGGGCACCGGCATCGTCACGATCTGCATGTTCACCTTGTGCAGTCGGTCGACGAACGGCACGACCATGGTGAAGCCCGGGGGCCGGACGCCCGCGCGCAGTCGGCCGAAGCGGAGGACCACGCCCCGCTCGTACTGCCTCACGACCCGGGCGGCGGCACCCGTGTACACCACCACCGCCAGAGCCGCCGCGACACCCGCTGCAAGCAGTTCCTGGACCATGACGGCCTCCTGCCGGGCATACCTTCGTACCTACCGTATGCCCTACAACCAGGCGGCGAACTCCAGCAGCAACTCCGCGTCGCGGCGCCGCCCGGCGGCCAGCGCGCGGTTGCCCGACTCCACCGCCCGGAACAGCGTCCAGCCCCGCAGCCGGTCCCGGTCCACCTCCAGGCCGTCGGCCAGCTTGTTCACCCGGCGGCGGGCGCCTGCCGCGCCCGCCGAGGACGCGACCAGGTCCTCCAGCCGGTCCCGGACCAGCCGGGCCAGGTCGTACGCCCGCTCGCCGACCAGCGGGTCCGGCCCCACCGTCAGCCACGGCGCCCGGTCGCCGGCCAGCACCTTGCCCTGCCGGAAGTTCCCGTGCAGCAGGAGCTCCTCGCCGGGCCCGGCGGTGAGTTCCTCGCGGGCCTCCAGCGCGGCCGACGCCAGCGCAGCGGCCTCCGGCGGGGCCTTGCGGAGCTCCTCGGCCTGCAGCGCCGTCCGCTGCGCGACGGTCTCGAAGGCGTGCCGCTCCGGCGGCTTCACCCACAGCCGGCGCAGCGTGCCGCAGGCCTCCAGCAGGGCCTTCGCCTCCGGCAGCGAGCGCAGCGACACCTCGGGGTGCAGCCGCTCCAGCAGCAGCGCCCCGTCCTCGGCGCTCTGGCGGGTGTCGAGGACCCGTACGGCCCCGAAACCGCCCCAGTGCGCCAGCGCGGCCAGCTCCAGATCGGGCCGGGCCCGCGGGGGAGCCAGCTTCAGTGCGGCCGGCGTGCCGTCGGCGTACCGGACCAGGACGACGAGGCTGCTGCGACCGCCGGGCGCCTGGACCCGCAGGGCCTCCACCGCACGCCGGGCCAGCGCCGCTTCGGTGAGCCGGGGCAGCTGCTCCAGCCAGTCCGCGTTCCCGGCCGGATCCGGCGTCTCGCCGAGCGCCCGTACGAGCCGCTGCGGCGGTTCGAAAGCCATGCGTGCACGATCCCTTTCAGCTTGACCGGGCCCCTGCGCGTGATCAGCGCTTTTCCGTGAGCCCAGGGAAGGCTACGCCGACTCCGCGCCAGCGTGCCGCGCGCACGGCCGCGGCACTCAGCGCGTCGGCCGCCTCCCGGCGCAGCCGGCCGTCCGCGGCCCGCACCAGATCGGAGTACGCGCCCGCCACCCGGTCCTCGATCTCGGCGGCCAGCCGCTCGGCGTCGGCCGCGGTGCGCACCTCGTAGGGCAGGGCGTACGCCGGCTCCGCGGCCCGCGGTGCGCCGCCGAGCTCGCGCACGGCGCGCGCCAGCGCGTCCCGGCGTGCGACGTGGGTGCCGTGCGCCTCGCGGGCCTCGTTCGACCGGGCAGCTGCGGCCCGGGCGCCGATCACCCCGTAGCCGTAGACGGCCGCGTGCTCGGCGGCGAGAGCGGACTGCGCGGCGTCCAGCGCCCGGTTGGCGGGGGAGGGCGAGGGCTTCACGGCGTGGCTCCCGGGGTCGAGGTCAGCAGGTGGGCGTGGACGGCGCCGCAGGCGGCCACCGAGGCGAGCAGCCGGGCCAGCTCCCCGGGTGCCCCGCCCAGGGCGACGGTCCGGGCCTCGGCCAGGGTCCGCTCGGCGTCCGCCAGGGCGGTCAGCGCGTCCTCGGCCTTCGGCGGCACCGGCTCGGCGCTCGCGGCGGGCGCGCCCGTCGGGGCGGGGGCGGCGGACCCCCGGGCGGATCCGGTCCCGGGGGTGCGCGTGGCGGCGGGGGAGGGGTCGGGGAAGGCCAGCGCCGCCGTGTGCGCGGCGACCGCCGCGCGCAGCGGGGCGAGCCGCGCGGCCAGGGCCGGATGGGTGACGGAGGTGGTGTCGTAACGTTCCAGCAGTCGCTCACTGTCTCGAACGGCCGACTCGCGCATCCGCCGTTCGAGTGAAACTCCGGCGGTGGCGTGCGGTTCGGCGGCCCCGCCGGAGCACCCGGTCAGCAGTGCCGCGCCCGCCGCACCGGCGGCACCGGCGAGCAGGCTCCTTCGCGAAGGCCTCAGGGGCGGGGTCCAGGGCACGGCGACGTCCTCGGGGGTGGTGCGGGCAGGGTGTGATCACGGTACCCGGGGCGGTGTCCGCCCGGCGGACGGCAACACCCTCCGCGACCGGATACCCTTTGACCTGACACGCGACGTACACCACAACAGCACACGCGGCCGAGGAGTCACCCGGATGAGCACCACCCAGAGCGACAGGCTGCGCGGATTGCTGGAGCCGCTCGTCGCCGCCAAGGGACTGGATCTCGAGGACATCGAGCTGTCCAAGGCAGGAAAGCGCCGGATGCTGCGCATCATCGTGGACTCCGACGAGGGCGTGGAACTGGACGCGTGTGCGGAGCTGAGCCGCGAGGTCTCCGACAAGCTCGACGAGACCGACGCGATGGGCGAGGGCGAGTACGTCCTCGAAGTGAGCTCCCCGGGCGCCGACCGCCCGCTGACCGAGCACCGCCACTACGTACGGGCCGTCGGCCGCCTCGTGAAGTTCCAGCTGTCCGCCGAAGGTGACAAGGGTGCCGGGGAACTGGTCGCCCGCATCCTCGGCGTCGACGACGAGGGCATGGACCTGGAGGTTCCGGGCGTGAAGGGCCGCAAGGCGACCGCCCGCCGCATCGCGTTCGCGGACATCGCCAAGGCGCGTGTCGAGATCGAGTTCAACCGCAAGGACAAGAAGGAAGAGGAGGCGTAGCCGTGGACATCGACATGAGTGCCCTGCGGGGTCTGGTCCGGGAGAAGGAGATCTCCTTCGACCTGCTGGTCGAAGCGATCGAGTCGGCCCTCCTCATCGCGTACCACCGCACCGAGGGCAGCTTCCGCCGGGCGCGCGTGGAGCTGGACCGCACCAACGGCCACGTCGTCGTCTGGGCGACGGAGGACCCGCGGGACCTCGAGGAGGGGCAGGAACCCAAGGAGTTCGACGACACGCCGTCGGACTTCGGCCGGATCGCCGCGACCACCGCCAAGCAGGTGATCCTCCAGCGTCTGCGCGACGCGGAGGACGACCTGACCTTCGGCGAGTTCGCCGGGCGCGAGGGCGACATCATGACCGGCGTCGTCCAGCAGGGCAAGGACCCCAAGAACGTCCTGGTCGACATCGGCAAGCTGGAGGCCATCCTGCCCGTGCAGGAGCAGGTCCCCGGCGAGGAGTACCCGCACGGCCTCCGCCTCAAGGCGTACGTCGTCCGGGTGGCGAAGGGCGTCCGCGGTGCGTCCGTGACCCTGTCGCGCACCCACCCGAACCTCGTCAAGAAGCTCTTCTCGCTGGAGGTCCCGGAGATCGCGGACGGCAGCGTGGAGATCGCGGCGATCGCCCGCGAGGCCGGCCACCGCACCAAGATCGCGGTACGGTCCACCCGTTCGGGCCTCAACCCGAAGGGTGCCTGCATCGGCCCGATGGGCGCCCGTGTGCGCAACGTCATGGCCGAACTGCACGGCGAGAAGATCGACATCGTGGACTGGTCGGACGACCCGGCGGAGATGGTCGCGAACGCCCTGTCACCCGCTCGGGTGAGCAAGGTCGAGGTCGTCGACTGGGACTCCCGCTCGGCCCGGGTGACCGTGCCCGACTACCAGCTGTCGCTGGCCATCGGCAAGGAGGGCCAGAACGCCCGCCTCGCCGCGCGCCTGACCGGCTGGCGCATCGACATCCGTCCGGACACCGAGCACGCGTCGGGTCAGCACGGGGAATAAAACCGGTACCGGGCGGCGCTGTCGCCCGGTACACAGGTTCAGGACAACAGATCAAGACAGCAGATCGCGACAACATCCGTTCGATTTTTCGCCCGAAGGGGTGAGGTCGGTACGGGGAGGTAGACTGAGGCGTGTCTGGCCGGACGCAAGCCCGCGCATGCCCCGAACGCACCTGTGTGGGGTGCCGGGAGCGAGCGGCCAAGAGCGAACTGCTGCGCATCGTGGCGATCGGGGACGAGTGCGTCCCCGATCCACGCGGTACGCTGCCCGGCCGGGGTGCCTACGTGCACCCTGCCGAGGTCTGTCTCGAAAAGGCGGTCCGCCGCAGAGCGTTCCCCCGGGCCCTCCGGTCCCCGGGAGCACTCGACACGGCCGGGCTGAGCAGAGCCGTGGCCACACAGGCCGAGGCGACACCGTAACTAGCACAACGGCACGGATCCCCGTGCGGTCAGGTACCTCGCGAGTTGGAAGTAGGTCGAGATTGCGATGAGCACTCGATGAGTACGCGATGAGTACGCCCATGAAGTAGCGACGGTCCGGCGCAACCCGGACCTAAAAGGAGCGAAGTGGCTAAGGTCCGGGTATACGAACTCGCCAAGGAGTTCGGTGTAGAGAGCAAGGTCGTCATGGCCAAGCTCCAGGAACTCGGTGAGTTTGTCCGTTCGGCGTCCTCGACGATCGAGGCGCCGGTTGTGCGCAAGTTGACTGACGCACTGCAGGGGCCCGGCGGCAGCGCCGGCAAGTCCGCTGCGAAGCCGGGTGCGCCTCGTAAGGCCGCCCCCGCCAAGCCCGGGGTTCCCACCCCGGGTGCCATTGCGCGTCCCGCCGCCCCCAAGCCCGGCGCCCCGGCCCCCAAGCCGGCCGCCGCCGAGGCTCCGGCAGCGCCCGCCCCGGTGACCCCGGCAGCGCCCGGCCCGCGGCCCGGCCCGAAGGCTCCGGCCGCCCCGAAGCCCGCTCCGGCGGCGCCCGTGGCGACCGAGTTCACCGCGCCTCCGGCCGCTCCGGCGCGCCCGGCGGCGACCCCGGGCCCGCGTCCGACGCAGCAGCGTCCCGCGGCTCCCGGCCAGGGTGCCCGTCCCGGCGCTCCGCGTCCGGGTGGCTCGGCCCAGGGTGGCCAGGCCCCGCGTCCCGGTGCTCAGGCTCCGCGTCCGGGTGCCCGTCCGGCGGGTCCCCGTCCGGGCAACAACCCCTTCACCTCCGGCGGCTCCACCGGCATGGCGCGCCCGCAGGCGCCCCGTCCGGGCGGCGCCCCGCGTCCGGGTGCCCCCGGCGCCGGCGGCCCCGGCGGCGCTCCGCGTCCGCAGGCCGGTCCCGGTGCCCCGCGTCCGCAGGCCCCCGGTGGCCCGCGTCCGACCCCGGGCGGCATGCCCCGTCCGCAGGGCGGTCCGCGTCCGGCTCCGGGCGGTAACCGCCCCAACCCGGGCATGATGCCGCAGCGTCCCGCTGCCGGTGGTCCCGGTCCGCGTCCCGGTGGCGGCCCCGGCCGTCCCGGTGCCGGCGGTCCGCGTCCCGGTGGCGGCGCCGGTCGTCCCGGCGGCGGCTTCGCCGGCCGTCCGGCCGGTCCGGGCTCCCGCCCGGCCGGTGGTGGCTTCGGCGGTCCGCGTCCCGGTGGTGGCGGCGGCTTCGGCGGCGGCCCCGGCGCCGGCGGCGGCGGTCGTCCCGGCGGCTTCGGTGGTCGTCCCGGCGGTCCGGGTGCCCGTGGCGGTACGCAGGGTGCCTTCGGCCGTCCCGGCGGTCCGGCCCGTCGTGGCCGCAAGTCGAAGCGGCAGCGGCGCCAGGAGTACGAGGCCATGCAGGCCCCGTCGGTCGGCGGCGTGATGCTGCCCCGCGGCGGCGGCGAGACCGTTCGCCTGTCGCGAGGTGCGTCCCTCACCGACTTCGCGGAGAAGATCAACGCCAACCCGGCGTCGCTGGTCGCGGTCATGATGAACCTCGGCGAGATGGTCACTGCCACGCAGTCCGTCTCCGACGCGACCCTCCAGCTCCTCGCGGACGAGATGAACTACAACGTTCAGATCGTCAGCCCGGAGGAGGAGGACCGCGAGCTGCTCGAGTCCTTCGACATCGAGTTCGGCGAGGACGAGGGCGGCGAGGAGTTCCTCGTGGCGCGTCCGCCGGTCGTGACCGTCATGGGTCACGTCGACCACGGCAAGACCCGCCTCCTCGACGCGATCCGCAAGACCAACGTGGTCGCGGGCGAGGCCGGTGGCATCACCCAGCACATCGGTGCCTACCAGGTCGCGGCCAACGTCAACGACGAGGACCGCAAGATCACCTTCATCGACACCCCGGGTCACGAGGCGTTCACCGCCATGCGTGCCCGCGGTGCGAAGTCGACCGACATCGCGATCCTCGTGGTGGCGGCCAACGACGGTGTCATGCCGCAGACGATCGAGGCGCTGAACCACGCCAAGGCGGCCGACGTGCCGATCGTGGTCGCGGTCAACAAGATCGACGTCGAGGGTGCGGACCCGACCAAGGTGCGCGGTCAGCTGACCGAGTACGGCCTGGTGGCCGAGGAGTACGGCGGCGACACGATGTTCGTCGACATCTCCGCCAAGCAGGGTCTGAACATCGACAAGCTGCTGGAGGCCGTGGTCCTGACCGCGGACGCCGCCCTCGACCTGCGCGCCAACCCCGAGCAGGACGCCCAGGGTATTGCGATCGAGTCCCACCTCGACCGTGGCCGCGGTGCCGTCTCGACCGTCCTCGTCCAGCGCGGTACCCTCCGCATCGGCGACACGATGGTCGTGGGCGACGCGTACGGCCGAGTCCGCGCGATGCTCGACGACAAGGGCAACAACGTCGACGAGGCGACTCCGTCGACCCCCGTCCTGGTCCTGGGTCTCACCAACGTCCCGGGCGCCGGCGACAACTTCCTCGTCGTCGACGAGGACCGCACGGCCCGCCAGATCGCCGAGAAGCGTGCTGCGCGCGAGCGCAACGCAGCCTTCGCCAAGCGCACCCGTCGCGTGTCCATCGAGGACCTCGACTCCGTGCTCAAGGCCGGCGAGATCCAGCAGCTCAACCTCATCATCAAGGGTGACGCCTCCGGTGCCGTCGAAGCCCTGGAGTCCTCGCTGCTCCAGCTCGACGTCAGCGACGAGGTCGACATCCGGGTCCTGCACCGCGGCGTCGGTGAGGTCACGGAGTCGGACATCAACCTGGCGATGGGCTCCGACGCGATCGTCATCGGCTACAACGTCCGCGCGGCCGGCCGTGCCACGCAGATGGCCGAGCGCGAGGGCGTCGAGGTCCGCTACTACTCGGTGATCTACCAGGCCATCGAGGAGATCGAGGCGGCCCTGAAGGGTCTGCTCAAGCCGGAGTTCGAAGAGGTCGAGCTGGGTACGGCGGAGATCCGCGAGGTCTTCCGCTCGTCCAAGCTGGGCAACATCGCCGGTGTCCTGGTCCGGTCGGGCGAGGTCAAGCGCAACACCAAGGCGCGCCTCATCCGCGACGGCAAGGTCGTCGCCGAGAACCTCACGATCTCGGGTCTGCGTCGCTTCAAGGACGACGTCACCGAGATCCGCGAGGGCTTCGAGGGTGGTATCAACCTCGGCAACTACAACGACATCAAGATCGACGACGTCATCGCGACGTACGAGATGCGCGAGAAGCCGCGCGTGTAAGCGCCTGGCACATCGCACCGTGTCGTGACCGGGGCCGGTCGGCGGAATTTCCGTCGATCGGCCCCGGCCGTTGCGTGTACGGTTCTGGTGACCCTGTCGCGCGTCGGCCGGCAGGCCACCGAACCCGGACCGGCGGGATATCCGGAACTGCATGTACGTGGGGACTCTGTCCTTCGACCTGCTCCTCGGCGACGTCCACTCGCTGAAGGAGAAACGCTCCGTCGTCCGGCCCATCGTCGCCGAGCTCCAACGCAAGTTCTCCGTGAGCGCGGCAGAGGTGGGCGACCAGGACCTGCACCGCAGGGCCCGCATCGGCGTCGCCCTGGTGAGCGGGGACACGGGGTTCCTCTCGGACGTACTGGACCGCTGCGAGCGGCTGGTCGCGGCGCGTCCGGAAGTGGAGCTGCTGTCGGTGCGCCGGCGGCTCCACGGTGATGAAGACTGAATGCAAGGAAAGAAGGAGACGGACCAGTGGCCGACAATGCGCGGGCGAAGAAGCTGGCGGACCTCATCCGGGAGGTGGTCGCCCAGAAGCTGCAGCGAGGCATCAAGGACCCGCGCCTCGGTACGCACGTGACGATCACGGACACCCGGGTCACGGGTGACCTGCGGGAGGCCACGGTCTTCTACACGGTGTACGGCGACGACGAGGACCGGGCCAGCGCGGCCGCCGGCCTGGAGAGCGCCAAGGGCGTCCTGCGCTCCGCGGTCGGCCGGGTGGCGGGCACCAAGTTCACGCCCACCCTGACCTTCGTGGCGGACGCCCTCCCGGACAACGCCCGGACGATCGAGGACCTCCTCGACAAGGCGCGGACCTCCGACGCCGCGGTGCGCGAGGCCTCCTCGGGCGCCGAGTACGCCGGCGGGGCCGACCCGTACAAGAAGCCCGGCGACGACGAGGACGCAGCCGCCGAATGAGCAGCAACGCAGGAAAGACGCCGGACGGCCTGGTCATCGTCGACAAGCCGTCCGGCTTCACTTCGCACGACGTGGTCGCCAAGATGCGCGGGATCGCCAAGACCCGCCGCGTCGGCCACGCGGGCACGCTCGACCCGATGGCGACGGGCGTGCTCGTCCTGGGCGTGGAGAAGGCCACCAAGCTCCTCGGCCACCTCGCGCTCACGGAGAAGGAGTACCTCGGCACGATCCGCCTCGGCCAGAACACCCTGACCGACGACGCGGAGGGCGAGGTCACCAGCTCCGCGGACGCCTCCGGGGTCACCCGGGAGGCCGTTGACGCGGGCATCGCCAAGCTGACCGGCGAGATCATGCAGGTCCCGTCGAAGGTCAGCGCCATCAAGATCAAGGGCGTGCGCTCGTACAAGCGCGCCCGGGACGGCGAGGACTTCGAGATCCCGGCCCGGCCGGTGACCATCTCCTCGTTCCAGGTCTACGACATGCGCGAGGCCGAGGCCGAGGACGGCACCAAGGTCGTCGACCTCGTCGTCTCCGTCGTCTGCTCCAGCGGTACGTACATCCGCGCGCTGGCCCGCGACCTCGGCGCCGACCTCGGCGTCGGCGGGCACCTGACCGCGCTGCGGCGCACCCGGGTGGGCCCGTACAAGCTCGACCGGGCCCGCACCCTGGACCAGCTCCAGGAGGAGCTGACCGTCATGCCGATCGGCGAGGCGGCGGCCGCGGCGTTCCCCCGCTGGGACCTGGACGCCCGCCGGGCCTCGCTGCTCGCCAACGGCGTGCGGATCGAGATGCCGGACATGTACGAGGCCGGCCGCACCGTGGCGGTCTTCGGGCCGCAGGGACAGCTGCTCGGGCTCGTGGAGAGCAAGGGCGGCAAGGCGAAGTCGCTGGCCGTCTTCGCCTGATCCGCCGTGACGTGGGGGGGGGGGGGGGGGGGGGGGGGGGGGGGGGGGTCGCCCCCCCCCCCCCCCCCCGCGTGCCCCCCCCCCCCCCCCCCGGGTTCCCCCCCCCCACGGGGAGAGGGGGGGCGAGGGAGGGAAGG
>NZ_JBVHVT010000134.1:0-15573 GCF_055564695.1 Streptomyces sp. NPDC029014 | reverse complement strand
CCCCCCCCCCCCCCCCCCCCCCCCCCCCCCCCCCCCCCCCCCCCCCCCCCCCCCCCCCCCCCCCCCCCCCCCCCCCCCCCCCCCCCCCCCCCCGTACGCCGTTGTGCGTGCCGCTCAGGCACCCATCGCGTGCAGACCGCCGTCCACGTGGACGATCTCGCCGGTGGTCTTCGGGAACCAGTCCGACAGCAGGGCGACCACGCCGCGGCCCGCGGGCTCCGGGTCGGTCATGTCCCACTCCAGCATGGAGCGGTGGTTCCAGGTGTCCGCCAGGTCGGAGAAGCCCGGGATGGACTTCGCGGCCATCGAGCCGAGCGGGCCGGCCGAGACCAGGTTGCAGCGGATGTTCTCCTTGCCCAGGTCACGGGCGAGGTAGCGGCTGGTGGCCTCCAGGGCGGCCTTGGCCGGGCCCATCCAGTCGTACTGCGGCCAGGCGAACTGCGCGTCGAAGGTGAGGCCGACGACGGCCGCGCCCTCCGCCGGGAACAGCGGCTTGCAGGCCATGGTCAGCGACTTCAGCGAGAACGCCGAGACGTGCATGGCGGTCGCGACCGACTCGAACGGGGTGTTCAGGAAGTTGCCGCCGAGGGCGTCCTGCGGCGCGAAGCCGATCGAGTGGACGACGCCGTCGAGGCCGCCGAGCTCATCGCGGACCAGGCCCTCCAGGCGGGCCAGGTGCTCGTCGTTGGTGACGTCGAGCTCGATCACCTTGACGGGCTTCGGCAGCTTCTTGGCGATGCGTTCGGTCAGGGTCGGCCGCGGCCAGGCGGTGAGGACGACCTCGGCGCCCTGCTCCTGGGCCAGCTTGGCGGCGTGGAAGGCGATGGACGACTCCATCAGCACACCCGTGATGAGGATGCGCTTGCCGTCGAGGATTCCGCTCATGGTGATCAGTGACCCATGCCCAATCCGCCGTCAACGGGAATGACGGCTCCGGTGATGTACGCGGCGTCGTCGGACGCCAGGAAGCTGACGGCAGCCGCGATCTCCTCGGGCTGCGCGTAGCGCGCGAGCGGCACGTCCGCCACGATGGCCGCGCGCTGCTCGTCGGTGAGCACCTTCGTCATGTCGGTGTCGACGAAGCCGGGGGCGACGACGTTGAAGGTGATGTTCCGCGAGCCCAGCTCACGGGCGAGGGAACGGGCGAAGCCGACCAGCGCGGCCTTGGAGGCGGCGTAGTTGGCCTGGCCGGCCGAGCCCTTGAGGCCGACGACCGAGGAGATCAGGACGACGCGGCCCTTCTTGGCCCGCAGCATGCCGCGGTTGGCGCGCTTGACCACGCGGAAGGCACCGGTGAGGTTGGTGTCGAGGACGGAGCTGAAGTCCTCCTCGGACATGCGCATCAGCAGCGTGTCCTTGGTGATGCCGGCGTTGGCCACCAGCACCTCGACCGCGCCGTGCGCGTCCTCGATCGCCTTGTAGGCCTGCTCCACCTGCTCCGAGTCGGTGATGTCGCAGCGGACCGCCAGGACGCCGAGCGCGGTGAGCTCCTGCGGGGGCTCGCCCGAGCGGTACGTGATCGCGACCTTGTCGCCGGCCTGCGCGAAGGCTCGGGCGATGGCGAGGCCGATGCCCCGGTTTCCTCCGGTGACGAGAACCGAGCGGCTCAACGGATCACCCTTTCGACTAGCGGTCTGAGTACCAGAAACCTATAGGCCGCTCCTGCCGCGCGCAGAATCGGTCTCCCACAGGGCCGCGGGACGGGCTCTGTCGAATCCCTACAGAAAGTGGTAGGCACGAGCGGCCCGGGCGCGCCATGATCGGGGGGACCGGCTCCGACCCCCGGGAGGACTTCCGTGCCCCATTCCATCGACGCGGCCTTCACCGCGCTGCCCCTGCGGGCGCTCGCCGACGCGGCGCTCGCCCGGGCCCGCGCGCTGGGCTCCGAACATGCCGACTTCCGGCTGGAGCGGATCCGCAGCGCTTCCTGGCGGCTGCGGGACGCCAAGCCATCGGGCGGGTCCGACACCACCGACCTCGGGTACGCGGTCCGGGTGGTGCACGGGGGCGCCTGGGGCTTCGCCTCCGGCGTGGACCTGACCATGGACGGCGCCGCCCGCGTGGCCTCGCAGGCCGTGGCCATGGCCAAGCTGGCGGCCCAGGTCATCAAGGCCGCGGGCGCCGACGAGAGGGTGGAGCTCGCCGACGAGCCCGTGCACGCCGACAAGACGTGGATCTCCGCCTACGACGTGGACCCGTTCGACGTGCCGGACGCCGACAAGGCGGCCCTGCTCGCCGACTGGAGCGCGCGGCTGCTCGCGGCCGACGGGGTCGCGCACGTCGACGCCTCGCTGCTCGCCGTGCACGAGAACAAGTTCTACGCCGACACCGCCGGCACCATGACCACGCAGCAGCGGGTGCGCATCCACCCGCAGCTGACCGCGGTCGCCGTGAACGGCACCACCGGCGAGTTCGACTCGATGCGCACCATCGCCCCGCCGGCCGGCCGCGGCTGGGAGTACCTGACCGGTACCGGCTGGGACTGGAACGCCGAGCTGGAGGAGATCCCCTCCCTGCTCGCCGAGAAGATGCGGGCGCCGAGCGTCGAGGCCGGCCGGTACGACCTGGTCGTGGACCCGTCGAACCTGTGGCTCACCATCCACGAGTCCATCGGCCACGCCACCGAGCTGGACCGGGCGCTGGGCTACGAGGCGGCGTACGCGGGGACCTCCTTCGCCACCTTCGACCAGCTGAACACGCTGAAGTACGGCTCCGCGATCATGAACGTGACCGGTGACCGCACCGCCGAGCACGGCCTGGCGACCGTCGGCTACGACGACGAGGGCGTCGAGGCGCAGAGCTGGGACCTGGTCAAGGACGGCACCCTGGTCGGCTACCAGCTGGACCGGCGCATCGCGCGGCTGACGGGCCTCGGCCGGTCCAACGGCTGCGCCTTCGCCGACTCCCCCGGGCACGTGCCCGTACAGCGGATGGCGAACGTGTCGCTGCAGCCGGACCCGGGCGGGCTGTCCACGGAGGACCTGATCGGCGGGGTGGAGCGCGGGATCTACGTGGTCGGCGACCGCTCCTGGTCGATCGACATGCAGCGCTACAACTTCCAGTTCACCGGGCAGCGGTTCTTCCGGATCGAGAACGGCCGCCTCGCCGGGCAGCTGCGCGACGTCGCCTACCAGGCCACCACCACCGACTTCTGGGGCTCCATGGAGAAGGTCGGCGGCCCGCAGACGTACGTCCTGGGCGGCGCGTTCAACTGCGGCAAGGCCCAGCCGGGCCAGGTGGCGGCGGTCTCGCACGGCTGCCCCTCCGCGCTGTTCCGCGACGTGAACATCCTGAACACCACCCAGGAGGCGGGTCGATGACCACTCGCGATCACCACGCGACGTGCCGGGGGTCCGAGGGTCGCCCCCCGGGACAGCACCGTCCGAACACCACCCAGGAGGCCGGCCGATGAGCCGAACGAAGCCACACGAGATCGTCGAGCGGGCCCTGGAGCTGTCCACGGCCGACGGCTGCGTCGTCATCGCCGACGAGGAGTCGACGGCCAACCTGCGCTGGGCGGGCAACGCGCTCACCACCAACGGCGTCACCCGCGGCCGGACCCTGACGGTCATCGCCACGGTCGACGGCAAGGAGGGCACGGCCTCGGGGGTCGTCTCGCGCTCCGCCGTGACCGCCGAGGACCTGGAGCCGCTGGTCCGGGCCGCCGAGGCCGCCGCCCGGGGCGCCGGCCCGGCCGAGGACGCGCAGCCGCTGGTCACCGGCACCCCCGTCTCGCCGGACTTCACCGAGGCCCCGGCCGAAACCTCCTCGGCGGTGTTCGCGGACTTCGCCCCGGCGCTGGGCGAGGCCTTCGCCCGGGCCCGGGCGGGCGGCCGGGAGCTGTACGGCTTCGCCAACCACGAGCTGGTCTCCACGTACGTGGGCACCTCGACGGGGCTGCGGCTGCGCCACGACCAGCCCAACGGCACGCTGGAGCTCAACGCCAAGTCCCCGGACCGGCAGCGCTCAGCCTGGGCCGGCCGCTCCACCCGGGACTTCAAGGACGTCGACCCGACCGCGCTCGACGCGGAACTGGCCGTACGGCTGGGCTGGGCGGAGCGGCGCTTCGACCTGCCGGCCGGGCGGTACGAGACGCTGCTGCCGCCGACGGCGGTGGCCGACCTGCTGATCTACCAGATGTGGTCGGCGGCGGCCCGGGACGCGGTCGAGGGCCGGACAGTGTTCTCCAAGCCCGGCGGTGGCACCCGGCTCGGGGAGAAGCTGTCCGGGCTGCCGCTGAGCCTGCGCAGCGACCCGCACGCGCCCGGTCTGGAGTCGGCGCCGTTCGTGATCGCGCACAGTTCGGGCGACGACGCCTCCGTGTTCGACAACGGCCTGCCCGTCCCGGCGACCGACTGGATCAAGGACGGCGAGCTGACCCGGCTGACCACCACCCGGCACAGCGCGGACCTGACCGGGCTGCCGGTCTCCCCCGGCTTCGGCAACCTGCTGATGGACGCCGGCGGGGAGAAGTCGCTGGAGGAGATGGTCGCCGGCACCCAGCGGGGCCTGCTGCTGACCTGCCTGTGGTACATCCGCGAGGTCGACCCGGCGACGCTGCTGCTGACGGGCCTGACCCGGGACGGCGTCTACCTGGTGGAGGACGGGGAGGTCGTCGGCGAGGTCAACAACTTCCGGTTCAACGAGTCCCCGGTGGACCTGCTCTCGCGGGCCGCGGAGGCGGGTCGCCCCGAGAAGACCCTGCCGCGCGAGTGGAGCGACTGGTTCACGCGGGCCTCGATGCCCGCGCTGCGGATCCCGGACTTCAACATGAGCTCGGTCAGCAAGGGCGTCTGAGGCCGCCCGGGCCCGGCGGCCCGGGTCGCCGGGCGTCCGAGGGGGTGCCCCGCCCGCCTAGACTGGCGGGGAAACCCTTCAACACCCTGTTTCATCTCGTTCAAGGAGAGTCACGACCGTGACGGACATCGTCGACGAACTGAAGTGGCGCGGGCTCTTCGCCCAGTCCACCGACGAAGAAGCGCTGCGCAAGGCGTTCGCGGACGGTCCTGTCACGTTCTATTGCGGGTTCGACCCGACGGCCGCCTCGCTGCACGTGGGACACCTCGTGCAGGTGCTCACCGTGCGCCGTCTCCAGCAGGCCGGTCACCGGCCGCTGGCGCTGGTCGGCGGGGCCACCGGCCAGATCGGCGACCCGCGCCCGACGGCCGAGCGCACCCTGAACGACCCGGAGACCGTCGCCAACTGGGTGACGCGGCTGCGCACGCAGATCGAGCCGTTCCTGTCCTTCGAGGGCGAGAACGCGGCGGTCATGGTGAACAACCTGGACTGGACGGCGGGCCTGTCCGCCATCGAGTTCCTGCGGGACATCGGCAAGCACTTCCGCGTCAACAAGATGCTGACGAAGGACTCCGTGGCCCGCCGCCTGGAGTCGCAGGAGGGCATCAGCTACACGGAGTTCAGCTACCAGCTGCTGCAGGGCATGGACTTCCTGGAGCTGTACCGCCGCCACGGCTGCACCCTCCAGCAGGGCGGGTCCGACCAGTGGGGCAACCTGGTGGCCGGCCTCGACCTGATCCACAAGCTGGAGCCGCAGGCGCAGGTGCACGCGCTGGCGACGCCGCTGATGGTGAAGGCGGACGGCACCAAGTTCGGCAAGACCGAGAGCGGGGCCGTCTGGCTGGACCCGGAGATGACCACCCCGTACGCGTTCTACCAGTTCTGGCTGAACGTGGACGACCGGGACGTCTCCACCTACATGCGGATCCTGTCCTTCAAGTCCCGCGAGGAGCTGGAGGAGCTGGAGGCGCAGACCGCCGAGCGGCCGCAGGCCCGCGCCGCCCAGCGCGCGCTGGCCGAGGAGCTGACGACGCTGGTGCACGGCGCCGACCAGTGCGCCGCGGTGATCGCCGCGTCGAAGGCCCTGTTCGGCCAGGGCGAGCTGGCGGACCTGGACGGGGCCACGCTGGCCGCGGCCCTGTCCGAGCTGCCGCACGCCCAGGTGGCGGAGCTCGCCCCCGTGGTGGACCTGTTCGCGGAGACCGGACTGGTAGCCAGCAAGTCGGCCGGCCGCCGGACCGTGAAGGAGGGCGGCGCCTACGTGAACAACGTGAAGGTCACCGCCGAGGACGCGGTCCCCGCCGAGGCGGACCTGCTGCACGGCCGCTGGCTGGTGCTGCGCCGCGGCAAGAAGAACCTGGCCGCGGTCGAGGTCAAGAGCGCCTGACCCGGGGCACGGCCGCACGACGCAGGGGCCGGTCCGGACGTCCGTCCGGGTCGGCCCCTGCCGTATCCGCGCGCGGCCGCGCGCCGGGTCAGGCCGTGCCCCTCTTCCCGCCGCGCACCGAGGCGTAGATCATCTCGCCGAGGGCCACGATCAGGACCGCGCCGGCGAGCTGGAGCAGGTGCCGGGTCCAGTCGATGCCCCGGGTCTCCGCGACGCCCATCCAGCCCGCGACGGCGTTGCCGAGGATGGCACCGACCATGCCGAAGAGCGTGGTCAGCCAGAGCGGCTGGTGCTGTTTGCCCGGGAGGACGGCCTTGGCGATGAGGCCCAGCACGAAACCTACGATGATCGCCCACAACCACTGCATGTCGAGCCTCCTCGTGGCGCGTCGTGCGCAGATGGGCCCAGTTTCGACCCGTCCGGCGTACTGCGCATTCCGGACGCGACCGTTCAGGGGCACCCCCTCTGCTGCCCGCCGCGACCTCGGCGTACGGTGGAAGCGTCCGGGCGGCGGAACGCCCGGGAGTCGGATCGGGCGGTGGAGCGTGCTGCGGAGGAAACCAAAGGGGACCGAGGTCTTCCGGATCACCGGGGCCCGCATGGGCCTCGACGAGGACGTGCGGGGGCGGCAGCGCCGGTACGTGATCTCGATGGTGATCCGGACCCTGTCGGTCATCGCGACGGTGCTCCTGTGGAACGTGGAGCGGTACCTGGCGGTCGTGACGCTCGTCGCTGGCGCACTGCTGCCGTACGTGGCCGTGGTCATCGCCAACGCGGGGCGCGAGTCGACGCCCAAGCTGCCCTCGAATTTCCTGCCGCCACCTGCACGTCCGGCGCTGGACGCGGGAAACCTCAGGAAAACCTCAGATCAATCATGAAGTTCCGGTGCACCGCACCGGGTCGTGCGTGACATACTGCCTACGCGCTCCGCATCCCCCGTCGGAGCGACGGACCGACGCCGGGCAGCTCCCCCCGTGGCTGCTCGGCGTCGCCCTTTCCCGGGCCCGGTTTGTAGGGTTGAGCCGTGAACTCCCCTGACTCCCCCGAGACCCCCACCTGTTCCGCCAAGGGCTGCCGCGCAGCGGCCGTCTGGGTGCTGGCGTGGAACAACCCGAAGCTGCACACCCCGGAGCGGCGCAAGACCTGGCTCGCCTGCGAGGAGCACCGCGAGCACCTGTCGCAGTTCCTCGGGGTCCGCGGCTTCCTCAAGGACGTGGTGGAGCTGACGGAGTGGGTGCAGCCGGAGGGCTCGGAGCGCCGCTAGCCGGGAGGGCGGGCGGAGGGGCACGGCCCGGAGGCGTACGCAGGGGCGTCGCCTTCGGCCCCGTGGCGCCAGATGGATGAAGCTTCGTGCGGAAGATGGAACGGCAATGTCACCTTCCGTAATGTCGACCTCGCTCGCAGCACATGCCCGAGTCAGGCGGGCGATGAGTGGGCATCCCACGGCGACGGGCCGGCAGCGGTGAAGGCCGGCCCCCGCACCGTGCCTCCTGCGCTCGCCATGAAGTCCTGCGGCCGCCCCGAGCGGTGGCCTCCCAGCCCTCCCCTACCGCTGCGCACTTCAGGAGAAGAGCATGCCCAAGGGCCTGTCCATCCACATCGGCATCAACGAGATCGACCAGAGCAAGTACGGCACGAAGGCCGAGCTGAAGAACCCCGAGAACGACGCACTGACCATGGCCGGCGTCGCCGCGGCCAACCGGTACGAGACCCTCGCCACCCTGCTCACCAAGGACGCGACCAGCGAGAGGGTGACGGCGTCGCTGAAGGAGGCGGCCTCCCGGCTCACCGGCGGGGACATCCTCCTGCTCACGTACGCGGGCCACGGCGCGCAGGTGCCGGACAAGAACGGCGACGAGCCCGACCGCCGCGACGAGACCTGGGTGCTCTACGACCGCCAGTTCATCGACGACGAGCTGTACGCCCTCTTCGGCTCGTTCGACGAGGACGTGCGCATCCTCGTCCTCTCCGACAGCTGCCACAGCGGGTCGGTGGCCCGGGACCTGTCCCTCTTCCTCAACGAGGCGGAGCTGGAGCGGGCCTTCGACACCAGTGAGCCCGCCGAGGTCCGCACCCGGATGCGGGTGCTGCCGCAGGACGCGCAGTTCCGCAACTACCAGCGCGACCAGGAGCTCTACGACCGGATCCAGCAGACCGTGCCCGCGATGGAGCACGCGGAGATCGGGGCGGACATCCTGCTGATCTCCGGCTGCCAGGACAACCAGACCTCCAGCGACGGGGCCGGCGCCAACGGCCTGTTCACCGAGACCTTCCTCAAGACCTGGAAGAACGGCGCCTTCCAGGGCACGTACTCCAGCCTGCACCGGCAGATCGTCGAGCAGATGCCCTTCTACCAGACCCCCAACCTCTTCCAGGCGGGCAAGGCCAGCGCCGCCTTCACCGGCCAGTCGCCGCTGGCCATCCAGGTCTGAGCGGCTAGCCGCCGATCGCCGACATCGGGCGGTCGGGCTGGAGGAAGGCCGGGTCGTCGAGGCCGGACCCGGCCTTCTTCCCCCACATCGCGGTCTTCCACAGCCCGGCGATCTCCTCGTCGGGGGCGTCGGAGCGCAGGGCCGCGCGCAGGTCCGTCTCCTCGGTGGCGAACAGGCACGTACGGACCTGGCCGTCCGCGGTGAGCCGGGTGCGGTCGCAGGCACTGCAGAAGGGCCGGGTCACGGAGGCGATGACCCCGACGGTGGCCGGGCCGCCGTCGACGGTCCAGCGCTCGGCGGGGGCGGAACCGCGCTCCCCGGCGCCTTCCTCGGTGAGGGTGAAGCGGGTGCGCAGGGAGGCGAGGACGTCGCCGGCCGTGATCATGCCGTCGCGCTTCCAGCCGTGCTGGGCGTCCAGCGGCATCTGCTCGATGAAGCGGAGCTCGTAGCCGTTCTCGACGGCCCAGGCCAGCAGGTCCGGCGCCTCGTCGTCGTTCAGGCCGGGCATCAGGACGGCGTTGACCTTGACCGGGGTGAGGCCCGCCGCGCGGGCGGCGGCCATGCCGTCGAGGACGTCCTGGTGCCGGTCGCGCCGGGTGAGCGTCTTGAAGACGTCGGGGCGCAGGGTGTCCAGCGACACGTTCACCCGGTCCAGGCCGGCGGCCTTGAGCGCCTCGGCGGTGCGCTTGAGGCCTATGCCGTTGGTGGTCAGCGACATCCTGGGGCGCGGCTCCAGCGCGGCGCACTGCTCGACGATCCCGACCAGGCCGGGGCGCAGCAGGGGCTCGCCGCCGGTGAAACGGACCTCGGTGATCCCGAGCCGGGTGACGGCGATGCGGATCAGCCGGACGATCTCCTCGTCGGTGAGCAGGTCGGACTTGCCGAGCCACTGCAGGCCTTCCTCGGGCATGCAGTACGTACAGCGCAGATTGCACCGGTCGGTGAGCGAAACGCGCAGGTCAGTGGCCACGCGGCCATAGGTGTCGAGAAGCACTGTGGGCCCCCTCCCCGATCCGGTTCCTTGGAGATGTGCGCCGCCTGGTCGGAGCGTGCGTGCGCTGTGATCGAGCCTACGCGAGACGGGCGGCGCGGCGGGATACCCGTTCGAACCAGAGACGGCGCGGCCGTGTCGTACGGACCTACGACACGGCCACGCTGCGTGTGCGGGGCGTTCACCGGGCGGGGTGTCAGTGGGCGCCGGTTCCGGTGAGGGAGCGGACCTCCAGCTCGGCGAACTTCTGCGGGTCGGCCTTCTCCTTGGACAGGACGGTGCCCAGCCAGCCCAGCAGGAAGCCGAGCGGGATGGAGACGATGCCGGGGTTCTCCAGCGGGAACCAGTAGAAGTCGGCGTCCTTGAACATCGAGGTGGGCTTTCCGGAGACGACCGGGGAGAACAGCACCAGGACCACCGAGGAGACCAGGCCGCCGTAGATCGACCACAGCGCGCCCCGGGTGGTGAAGCGCTTCCAGAAGAGGCTGTAGAGGATCGTCGGCAGGTTGGCGGAGGCGGCGACCGCGAAGGCGAGGGCGACGAGGCCGGCGACGTTGAGGTCGCGGGCCAGCGCGCCGAGGAAGATCGCGACGGCGCCGATGACGACGGTGGACCAGCGGGCCGCCCGGACCTCCTCCGCCTCGGTGGCGTTGCCCCTGCGGATCACGTTCACGTACAGGTCGTGGGCGAACGACGAGGACGAGGCGAGGGTGAGCCCGGCGACGACGGCGAGGATGGTGGCGAAGGCGACCGCGGAGATCACGGCGAGCAGGATCGCACCGCCGGTGGAGCCGGCGCCGCCGCCGAGTTCCTGGGCGACCAGCGGGGCCGCGGTGTTGCCGGCCTTGTTGGAGGCGATGATGTCGGTCCGCTTGAGCAGGGCGGCGGCGCCGAAGCCGAGGGCGATGGTCATCAGGTAGAAGGCGCCGATGATGCCGATGGCCCAGTTCACGGACTTGCGGGCGGCCTTGGCCGTGGGAACGGTGTAGAAGCGGATCAGGATGTGCGGCAGGCCCGCGGTGCCCAGGACGAGGGCGATGCCGAGGGAGACGAAGTCCAGCTTCGAGGTGGGGTCCTTGCCGTACTTCAGCCCGGGCTCCAGGAACTTGGCGCCCTGGCCGCTGTTCTCCGCGGCGGCGCCGAGCAGGTCGGAGATGTTGAAGTCGAACTTGAGGAGCACCAGGAAGGTGATCAGCAGGGCGCCCACGATGAGCAGTACCGCCTTGATCATCTGGACCCAGGTGGTGCCCTTCATGCCGCCGATGGTCACGTAGACGATCATCAGGACGCCGACCAGCGCGACCACGGCGACCTTGCCGCCGTCGCTGGTGATGCCCAGCAGCAGGGAGACGAGCACGCCCGCGCCCGCCATCTGGGCGAGCAGGTAGAAGATCGAGACCACGATGGTGGAGGTGCCGGCGGCGGTGCGCACGGGCCGCTGGCGCATCCGGAAGGCCAGGACGTCGCCCATGGTGTAGCGGCCCGAGTTCCGCAGCGGCTCGGCGACCAGCAGCAGCGCCACGAGCCAGGCCACGAGGAACCCGATGGAGTACAGGAAGCCGTCGTAGCCGAAGAGGGCGATGGCCCCGGCGATGCCCAGGAAGGACGCGGCGGACATGTAGTCGCCGGAGATGGCGAGGCCGTTCTGGAAGCCGGTGAACTGGCGGCCGCCCGCGTAGAAGTCGGCGGCGTCCCGGGTCTGGCGGCCGGCCCAGATCGTGATGATCAGGGTGGCGACGACGAACAGACCGAAGAGGGTGATGATCAGCGGCCGGTGCGCGCCGGCGCCGGCCGCGGCGGTGGTGTGCGGCGCCGCGGCCGCCGTGAGGTGCAGCGTCGTTCCGGTCATGCGCCGTTCTCCATCCGCGCCTTGATGGCCTCCGCCTTAGGGTCGAGCTTCTCCGCCGCGTGCCGCGAGTACAGCCAGGCGATGAGGAACGTCGTCGCGAACTGGCCGAGGCCCAGGGCGAGGGCGACGTTGATGTTGCCGAAGAGCTTGGTCCCCATGAAGCCGCCGGCGTAGTTGGACAGCAGGACGTAGAGCAGGTACCAGGCGATGAAGGCGACGGTGAGCGGGAAGGCGAAGGAGCGGTGGGAACGGCGCAGTCCGGCGAACTCGGCGCTCTGCTGGACGGCGGTGAACTGCTCGGCGGTGGGGCTTGCCGTGGACGTTCCCGCGCTGCCCGGCGGCGGCGCTGCTTCGGTGGTCACGGGGGGCTCTCCTTGTGACGCTGGTGCGGTGGGGACGGACAAATCAACCTCCGTGCGGGGGGACGGCGAACCGGTCCCCCTGACAACGGCACGGACGAAGGGCCGGGGCGGTTCGACTTCCGTGGATTCTTTGGAAACTGATTCCTCGAACTGATGGCGCAGGGGCGAGCACCGGCACTAGGTTCACCTGTCATGAACCCGTCGTCCTGCGCGACCGCGCACGGACGGCTTTTTCACGGATGATGTGGAGAACCCATGGCTCATCTGGGATCCGGCCGCCGGCGTCTCGCCGTACCGGTCGGCCTGGCGCTCACCGCCTCGCTCGCCTTCCTCCCCTCGGTCGCGGCCTCCGCCGCACCGCTGGGCACCACGGCGGGCGCCGCCTCGGCGGCGAAGACCGACACCACCGGCCCGAAGCTGTCGTACGTGGCGAACCTGACCGCGTACGGGACGGTGAAGCAGGCGAAGAAGGCCGTCGAGCAGGCGGGCGGCACGGTGGTGACGGCCTATGAGCAGATCGGCGTGGTCGTCGCGCACTCCCAGAACCCGGAGTTCGCCAAGACGCTGCGCGCCCAGCGCAGCCTGTTCGTGTCCGTCGGCGCCACCCGCACGGCCCCCCTGCAGGCGGTGCAGACCACCGACGAGGGCGCCACGCAGAAGCTGAGCGCGGCGGACGCCGCCAAGGCCGCCGCGGCGGCGCAGGCGGGTCAGGAGCCGCTGGAGCCCAACCAGTGGGACCTGCGGACGATCAAGGCCGACCAGGCTCACAAGATCAACGATGGCAGCCCGGACGTCACCGTGGGCGTCATCGACACGGGTGTCGACGACACCCACCCGGATCTCGCGCCGAACTTCTCCCGGGCGCAGTCCGCCAACTGCGTCGGCGGCGTCGCCGACACCTCCGAGGGGGCCTGGCGCCCGTACCCGGACGGCAGCGACCACGGCACCCACGTGGCCGGCACCATAGCCGCGGCCCGCAACGGCATCGGCATCAGCGGTGTCGCCCCGGGCGTCAAGGTCGCCGGCATCAAGGTGAGCGAGCCCGGGACCAGCCTCTTCTACACCGAGGCGGTCCTGTGCGGCTTCATGTTCGCCGCCGAGAAGGGGATCGAGGTGACCAACAACAGCTACTACGTCGACCCGTGGCTCTACAACTGCAAGTCGGACAGCGACCAGGGCGCGCTGGTGGAGGCCCTCTCCCGGGCCACCAAGTACGCGGAGCGCAAGGGCGTGCTGAGCGTCGCCTCGGCCGGCAACTCCGACCACGACCTGGCCTCGGACTCGATCCTCGACGACACGAGCCCGGACGACGCCACCCCGGTCCCGCGGACCATCGACCCGAAGGTCTGCCTGGACCTGCCGACGCAGCTGCCCGGCGTGGTCACGGTGAGCGCGACCGGTGACAAGGGCTTCAAGTCCTACTACTCCAGCTACGGCATCGGCGTCGTCGACGTGGCCGCGCCCGGCGGCGACAAGTACCAGGTCCCCGCGACCCCCGACGCCAACGGCCGCGTGCTGTCGACCCTCCCCGGCGGCGGCTGGGGCTACAAGCAGGGCACCTCGATGGCCGCCCCGCACGCCGCGGGTGTCGCCGCGCTGCTCAAGAGCGCCCACCCGGAGGCCTCGCCGGCGCAGATCCAGCGCCTGATGAAGGCCCAGGCGACCAGGACGGACTGCCCGACGCAGGTGTACGACAGCACGGGCACCCTGGTCGACGCCACCACCTGCACGGCCAAGTGGGGCCAGACGGGCTACTACGGCTACGGCGTGATCGACGCCCTGAAGGCCGTGAAGTAACCGCCCGTCGCCGACGGCACAGCGCCGACGGCCCACCGCACGCCGGTGGCACGGGGCCGGTCGGGGAGCGTTCCCCGGCCGGCCCCCGCGTCGTCCGGGGCGTCAGGGCTTGATGATCACCTTGAGGGCGGTGCGGTCGTCCATCGCCCGGTAGCCGTCCGGGACCTCGTCCAGGCCGACGCCGCGGTCGAAGACGGGCGCCGGGTCGATCGCGCCGCTCAGCACGTCCTCGAGGAGCTCCGGGATGTACGCGCGCACCGGGGCCACGCCGCCGCGCAGGCTGATGTTGCGGTCGAACATCACGCCGAGGTCGAGGCCGGTGCCGCTGCCGTGCGGGACGCCCACGTAGCCGACGGCGCCGCCGTCGCGGGTGATGTCGACGGCCGTGCGCATCGACTGCTCGGTGCCGACCGCCTCGATGACGGAGTGCGCGCCCCGCCCGCCGGTGAGCTCGCGCACCGCGGCCACGGCGGCCTCGCCGCGCTCGGCGACGACGTCCGTGGCCCCGAAGAGCTTGGCGATGTCGGTACGGGCCGCGTGCCGGCCCAGGGCGATGATCCGCTCGGCGCCCAGCCGCTTCGCCGCCAGGACGCCGCACAGACCGACCGCGCCGTCGCCGACGACGGCCACGGTGGAGCCCGGGCGGACGCCGGCGCCCAGCGCAGCGTGGTGCCCGGTGCCCATCACGTCGGACAGCGCGAGCAGTGCGGTCAGCAGGTGGTCGTCGGAGGCGGCCGCGGCGGGCAGCTTCACCAGGGTGCCGTCGGCGTGCGGGACGCGGACGGCCTCGCCCTGGCCGCCGTCGTGGCCGACCGAGCCCCAGAACCCGCCGTGCAGGCAGGAGGTGAACAGGCCCTCGGAGCAGAACTCGCACGTGCCGTCCGACCACATGAACGGCGCGACGACCAGGTCGCCGGCGCGCAGCCCCGACACCTCGGAGCCGGTCTCCTCCACGATGCCGAGGAACTCGTGGCCGATGCGCTGGCCGGGCTGCCGCTGGGCCTCGCCGCGGTAGGCCCACAGGTCGCTGCCGCAGATGCAGGCGCGCAGGACGCGGACGACGGCGTCCCCGGGGTGCTGGACCGCCGCGTCGGGAACCTCCTCCACGCGTATGTCGAACGGGGCGTGGATGACGGTGGCGCGCATGCTGGTACAGCCTCCGGGTCGGGGTGCGGGGGGTATCCGGCCATCGTTGGCCGATACAGCTTCCCTACCGTACGCCTGTCCGACCGCGATCGAGTGCACCGGTCGTCAGCAGGTACTGGGCCGCCGCGTAGGTGGCCATGATCCAGAAGTCGGGGCGGGGCAGCTGCGGCCAGGCGGCGACCCCGCTCGCGATCAGCGAGTCGGACAGCAGGAACAGCGCCCCGCCGATGCCCGCGCGCAGGCCGAACACGCCCGCCCGGCAGGCCATGGCGGTGAGCAGCAGGCTGTAGCAGGCGACCGGGATCCGCAGGTCGGCCGGCAGGTCGCCCCACAGCAGCCCGACGGTGGCGAGCAGGGCGGCGGCGTAGCCGGCGGCCAGGGCGGGCTGCGTCCGGCCCCGGCCGAAGAGGACGAGGTAGCAGACGTGCCCGGCGGCGAAGGAGCCCATGCCGACGAGGAAGGCGGGCTCGGCGTCGAAGAGCAGGGCCAGGTCGCCGCCCCAGCCGAACACCAGGGCCGCGAGCAGCAGCCGCGGGGCCCGGCGCGTGACGGCGTACGCGATGAGCAGCGGCATCAGCAGCGGCTTGAAGACGACGTGGCCGGGGTGCCAGTCGGCGAGCAGCGACACGAGGTCGGCGGCGGTGGCGGCGGCGAAGGCGGCGAGCAGTACCCGGCCGGCGGTGGCGGGGGGGGGGGGGGGGGGGGCGCCGCACCAACCCCCCCCCCCCCCCCCCCCCCCCCCCCCCCTGTCGTTCTGTCTCCTCCGTTAGCGGGAGGAGGGTATCCCCACGAGCACGCCGGGCTGGGGGGTG
>NZ_JBVHVT010000133.1:0-15809 GCF_055564695.1 Streptomyces sp. NPDC029014 | reverse complement strand
CCCCCCCCCCCCCCCCCCCCCCCCCCCCCCCCCCCCCCCCCCCCCCCCCCCCCCCCCCCCCCCCCCCCCCCCCCCCCCCCCCCCCCCCCCCGCCGTGTGCGGACGGGGTGTGCGTACGGGGGGTGGGGGTCAGCGCAGCAGCAGCTGGACGATGGCGAGGGTGCCGACCACGACGATCACAGCGCGGAGTGCGGTGGGCGGGAGGCGACGGCCGACCTTCGCGCCGATCTGGCCGCCTATGGTCGAGCCGACGGCGATGAGGAGGACGGCGGTCCAGTCGAAGTCGGCGACGAAGAGGAAGAAGACGGCGGCGATGCCGTTGACGAGGGCGGCGATGACGTTCTTGACGGCGTTGATGCGCTGCATGTCGTCGTGGAGCAGCAACCCCATCAGGGCGAGGTAGAGCACGCCCTGGGCGGCACCGAAGTAACCGCCGTACGCGCTGGCGACGAGCATGCCGCCGAGGAGGACGGGCCCGCCGTCGGGGTGGCCGCCGTCCCGTCCGGCGGCCTCCTGGCGGCGGCGCAGGGCGGCCGCGAGGCGGGGCTGGAGGACGACGAGGACGAGCGCGAGTCCGATGAGGACGGGCACGATCGTGTCGAAGGACTCCGACGGCAGGGTGAGGAGCAGGACGGCGCCCGCGAGTCCGCCGACGAGCGAGACGGCGCCGAGGCGGATGATGCGGCGGCGCTGGCCGCGGAGCTCTTTGCGGTAGCCGAAGGCCCCGCTGAGCGAACCGGGCACCAGGCCGAGGGTGTTGGAGACGTTGGCGGTGACCGGGCTGAGTCCGGTGGCGAGCAGCACCGGGAAGGTGATGAGGGTGCCGGAGCCGACGATCGTGTTGATGGCGCCGGCACCGATGCCGGCCGCGAGCACGGCGAGTGATTCCCAGATGGACATGGACATGGACTGGGCCATCCCCTTTGCATGAGTGAGACGCCTCCCCGCCATGAAGGTCGAGGGGCCGTACTGATCATGCAGGAGGGGACGGGCCCGTGGGTCCGCGGGTCAGTCGATCGGGGGCTGCTCGCGGCGTTCCGTGCCGTTGCTCCCGTTGTGTCCGTGGCCGTTGGTGGTGCCGTTCCCGGCGGCCTTGGCGGTGTTGAGCGGGTTGAAGCCCGAACCGCCGTTCACGGGGCCGAAGTTGCCCATGGCGCCGGAGAGGCCCTTGAGGGCGTCGCCGATCTCGCTGGGCACGATCCAGAGCTTGTTGGCGTCGCCCTCGGCGAGCTTGGGGAGCATCTGGAGGTACTGGTAGGCGAGGAGCTTCTGGTCGGCGTCGCCGGCGTGGATGGACTCGAAGACCGTACGGATGGCCTGGGCCTCGCCCTCGGCCTTGAGGGCGGCGGCCCTGGCCTCGCCCTCGGCGCGGAGGATGGCGGACTGCTTCTCGCCCTCGGCCTTGAGGATCTCGGACTGGCGGACGCCCTCGGCCTGGAGGATGGAGGCGCGCTTGTCGCGGTCGGCGCGCATCTGCTTCTCCATCGAGTCCTGGATGGAGGTCGGCGGGTCGATGGCCTTGAGCTCGACGCGGTTGACGCGGATGCCCCACTTGCCGGTGGCCTCGTCGAGGACGCCGCGCAGGGCGGCGTTGATCTCCTCGCGGGAGGTGAGGGTCCGCTCCAGGTCCATGCCGCCGATGATGTTGCGCAGGGTGGTGACGGTGAGCTGCTCGATGGCCTGGATGTAGCTGGCGACCTCGTACGTCGCGGCGCGGGCGTCGGTGACCTGGTAGTAGATGACCGTGTCGATGTTGACGACCAGGTTGTCCTGCGTGATGACCGGCTGCGGCGGGAACGGCACGACCTGCTCGCGGAGGTCGATGCGGTTGCGGATGGAGTCGATGAACGGGACCACGATGTTGAGGCCCGCGTTGAGGGTGCGGGTGTAGCGGCCGAACCGTTCGACGATGGCTGCACTGGCCTGCGGGATCACCTGGATCGTCTTGACCAGGGCGATGAAGACCAGAACCACCAGAATGATCAGGACGATGATGATCGGTTGCATGCGGTTCCCCGTGCCCTTCCGGCTGTCTGTACTGCCCCGTTGAAGCGGAGTCTCGCAGACCCCGGGGCCGCGGGTCGGCTGCTTGGCTAGAAGCTCACATGACGACGGCGGTGGCTCCGTCGATCTCCACGACGTCCACCTGCTGCCCGGGTTCGAAGGTGCTGTCCGCGTCGAGGCTGCGGGCGGACCAGATTTCGCCGGCGAGTTTGATCCGGCCCCCGGTGCCGTCGACGCGTTCGACCACGAGGGCCGTCCTGCCCTTCAACGCGTCGACTCCGGTGCGGTGTTGGGGCCGCTCGCGGTGGTGGTTGGCGATCGAGCGGACGACGGCGGTGAGTGCGACCGACACGATGACGAAGACGAGGACCTGGGCGACCACTCCCCCGCCGAGGGCCGCCGTGACGGCGGCGGCGAGCGCACCGACGGCGAACATGCCGAACTCCGGCATGGCCGTCAGGACGAGGGGGATGCCCAGCCCGACCGCGCCTATGAGCCACCACACCCATGCGTCGATGTTCACATCGTCATGGTAGGTCCGGCGGGCGCGGTCGGGACAGGGTGCGACTAACGCAGGGGCAGGCCCTGGGCGGTCCAGCGGTCGTTGTCGTGGCGCTCGACGACGAGGGGGAGGCCGAAGCAGAGGGACAGGTTGCGGGAGGTGAGTTCGAGGTCGATGGGTCCGGCGGTGACGACCTTGCCCTGGCGGATCATCAGGACGTGGGTGAAGCCGGGGGCGATCTCCTCGACGTGGTGCGTGACCATCGCCATGGAGGGGGCGAGCGGGTCGCGGGCGAGGCGGCCGAGGCGGCGTACGAGGTCCTCGCGGCCGCCGAGGTCGAGGCCGGCGGCGGGCTCGTCGAGGAGGAGGAGCTCGGGGTCGGTCATCAGGGCGCGGGCGATCAGGGTGCGCTTGCGCTCGCCCTCGGAGAGGGTGCCGAACTTCCGGTCGAGGTAGTCGCTCATGCCGAGCCGGTCGAGGAAGGCGCGGGCGCGCTGCTCGTCGACCGCCTCGTACTCCTCCTGCCAGGTCGCCGTCATGCCGTACGCGGCGGTGAGGACGGTCTGGAGGACGGTCTGCTTCTTGGGGAGCTTGTCGGCCATCGCGATACCGGCGATGCCGATGCGCGGGCGCAGCTCGAACACGTCCACCTTGCCCAGGGTGCTGCCGAGGATGGTGGCGGTGCCCTTGGTGGGGAAGAGGTAGCTGGACGCGATGTTGAGCAGCGTGGTCTTCCCGGCGCCGTTGGGGCCGAGGATGACCCAGCGCTCCCCTTCCTTGACCGACCAGGAGACCTGGTCCACCAGAGCCCGGCCCTCGCGGAGCACGGATACGTCCACCAGCTCCAGTACATCGCTCATGAGCGCGTTGTCTCCCCTTGCAGTCTGTTTCGTCAGTGCACCGGCCGGCGCAGCCCCAGGGGAAAACCTACGCCACTCGGGGAGGGGTCCGGGCGCGGGCCCGGCTGCGGGGCCGGATCCGGGCCCGTCCGTAGAGTGGGGGGATGCTTTTCGAACCACGTTCAGGGCGGCTGGCCGCCTGGGGGAACGCGCTGCTGTCCGGTCTCGTCTCGCCCGACGAGGCCGCGATGTCGATCGTGGGCGAGGACGCCGTGCACCGGGTGGCGGGGCTGCCGGGCGAGGAGGCCCGGGTGGGGCTCACGCTGGCGCTGGGCCGGCTGCGGGCACTGGGGGTGACCGGGCTGCGGGTGGCGCTGCCGGTGCCGGGGCATCCGCTGGGGCTGAGCGGGCCCGCGGAGTTCAACGAGCGGGCGCTGGAGGCCGGCGAGGCGGTCGTCGCGGCGGGCGCGGCGCTGGGTCTGGTGCCGGAGGTCACGGAGGCGGGGCCGGCGGGGGACGTGCACGTGGAGGTGGTGTGGCACTGCCTGCCGGTGCGGGAGGCGCCGCCGGCGGACGTGCCGTCGCTCGGCGAGGCGGAGCGGGAGCTGGCCGAGGGGATGCGCGAGGCGACGGTCGTGCTGACGCGGCTGGACGTGGCGGCGTCGGGGCCGGCGGCCGAGGCCGCGCTGTCGGCGTACCGGGCGCGGGCGGAGGCCGGGCGGGAGGCGCTGGCTCCGGGCTATCCGGCGCGTGCGGTGCGGGTGCTGGCGCTGGCGCAGCGGGTGGCCCTGCTGGTGTCGCTGGCGTACGAGCGCGGGCACGGGGGCGCGGTGGCGGCCTCGGAGATGGCGGCGCGGGCGGAGGCCCTGCGGCCGGTGGAGCGGGTGGCGCGGCGGGCGCTGGTGGCGGCGTACAACGCGGCGGTGGAGGAGCGGGAGCGCGGCTGACGCCGGCCCGTCGGGGCCCGGCCGTGAGGCGCCCGACCGTGAGGCGCCCGGCCGGGCGGGGACCGGGCCCTGTGGGCGCTGCTCCGGGTGTGGCGCGGCCCCGCCTCCCGGGGAGAGTGGGGGGAGGCGGGGCCGGTGGCGGGGGGCGGCGGGTCAGTGGTTGACGCCGGTGTTGCCCCAGACGCCGTTCAACAGGCCGACGACGGTGACCGTGTTGCCGACCGCGTTCACGGGGACGTGCACGGGGGCCTGGACCAGGTTCCCCGAGGCCACACCGGGCGAGCCCGCGGCCTCGCCGCAGGCGGAGGCACCGCTGCCGTGCGCCGCGGAGACGCCGGCTCCCGCGGCAAGGAGGCCGCCCGCGATCAGGGTGATGGCAGTGGCCTTCTTGGTGTTCTTCACGTTCTCGTCCTCCAGGCATCTGCCGCGGGCGTCCGCCGCGGCACGCCATGGAGAACGGCCGCCCGGCGCAGAGGATACGCCATGTGGGCGACATACACCCGACGGTATGAAAATCCTCAACGGCGCTGGACGCCGTCAGCCGGCGGTGCCGTGCCGGACGGCCCACAGGGCCGCCTGGGTGCGGTCCGCGAGGTCCAGCTTCATCAGGATGTTCGAGACGTGCGTCTTGACGGTCTTCTCCGACAGGACGAGTGCGCGGGCGATCTCCCGGTTCGAGCGGCCGTCCGCGATGAGGGCCAGGACCTCCTGCTCCCGCTCGGTCAGCGAGCCGCCGCGGCCGGACCCGGACTGCTCCTCCTGGGAGAGGAGTGCCTCGGCCACCTCGGGCTGCAGCACCACGTGCCCGGCGTGGACGGAGCGGATGGCTCCGGCCAGGGCGTCGGGGTCGACGTCCTTGTAGACGTATCCCGCGGCGCCGGCGCGCAGGGCGGGGACGACCGTCCGCTGCTCGGTGAAGCTGGTGACGACGAGGACCCGGGCTGGGTTGGCGAGGGCGCGCAGGCGGCGCAGGGCCTCGATGCCGTCGGTGCCCGGCATGGTGACGTCCATCAGGATCACGTCGGGCCGCAGCTCCTCGGCGCGGGCCACGCCCTCCTCCCCGTCGGCCGCCTCGCCGACCACCTCGATGTCGTCCTGGACCTCCAGGAACGTGCGCAGGCCCCGCCGGACCACCTGGTGGTCGTCGACGAGCAGTACTCCGATGCGGGTCCGCCCGGGCGTGTCAGCCACCGGGCACCTCCATCTCGATCGTGGTGCCCGTACCGGGCGCCGAGTGCACGGTCAGGCGGCCGCCGACGCCGCCGGCCCGGTCCCGCATGGAGACCAGGCCCAGGTGGCGACCGGCCGCCCGGACCGCCCTGGGGTCGAAGCCGCGGCCGTCGTCCTCGACGGTGAGGACGGCGCCCGGGCCGCGGCGGGCGAGGACGACCTCGACGCGGTCGGCGTCCGCGTGCCGCAGGGCGTTGTGGAGGGCCTCCTGGGCGACCCGGAGCAGGGCCTCCTCCTGGGCGGCGGGCAGGGCGCGTACACCGTCGCAGGTGAAGGTGACGCGGGCGCTGTGGGCGCGGTCGAGGACACGGACCTGGCCGCGGAGGGTGGCGACCAGCCCGTCCTCGTCGAGGCCGGCGGGGCGCAGCTCGGTGACGGCGGCGCGCAGTTCGTCGGTGGCCTCGGCGGCGAGCACGGCGACCTGGTGCAGTTCCTCCTTGGCGCGGGCCGGGTCACGGTCGACGAGGGCGGCGGCGGCCTGGGCGGTCAGGCGCAGGGAGAACAGCTTCTGGCTGACGGCGTCGTGCAGCTCGTGGGCGAGGCGGGAGCGCTCCTCGGTGATGGTGAGCTCGCGGCTGCGCTCGTAGAGCCGGGCGTTGGTGAGGGCGAGCGCCGCGTGCTGGGCGAGGAGCCCGAGGAGCTCCTCGTCCTCGTCGGTGAAGCCGCCGGGGACCCGCTTGTCGGCGAGGAAGAGGGCGCCGAGGGTCTCCTCGCCGTCCCGGATGGGCTGGCCGAGGAAGTCGGACATCTCGGGGTGGGCGGCGGGCCAGCCCTCGAAGCGGGGGTCCTTGCGCACGTCGGCGAACCGCTCGGCGTGCTCCTGGTGGAGCATCGCGGCGAGGATGCCGTGCTGGCGGGGCAGCGGGCCGATGCGGCGCCACTGGTCCTCGCTGATGCCGTCGACGACGAACTGGGCGAAGCCGCCGTGGTCGTCCGGAACGCCGAGGGCCGCGTAGCGGGCGTCGAGCAGTTCGCGGGCGGAGACGACGATCGTGCGCAGGACGTCGCGCACCTCCAGTCGGCGGCTCATGGCGAGCAGTGCGGTGCTCACGGCGGCGAGTCCGCTGGGCGGTCCGTTGTGCATGGGGTCACCGTACTCGCGGCGCTGACCTGCGGGATCGGGCTTCGGGCCTAGGCCCGGGGGCGGGCGGGGTCCTCCTCGGGGAGGAGGGCTGCGGGCGGATGCGGTCCTCGGGGTGGAGGCGGTGGGCCGGTGACGTCGTCCGTACGTCGCAGGTGCGTGACGGAACGAATTGCGGTGGCAACGGTTGGCGATGCCGTTACACGGCCGATGTGAGCCCGCGCATAGGACCCACATCACTTACGAAGGCACGTAGTGGACCTGTAAAGGTGGCATCAGGGCTGTTCTGTCCGATGTCCGGGGGGAAATTCCGGATCTGGGCGTGCCCCCTGATCCACTAAGCAGGATCGTACGTCACACCTTTGCACCAGGATTTTGCCGCCGCTAAGAATTGCTCCCGCCGCACGGCACCGCGGATCCCCAGATCCTCCCGGCGTCCTCCTGCGGCCCCCGCGATTCGAAGAGGTTGCTACCGCATGTCCAAGACCAGCATTCGTGGCCGTCGCATGACGAAGACGCACAAGATGTCCTTCGCCGCCGTCGCCACCGTCGGTGCCGCTGCCGTTGCCGCCACCCTCGTCCCCGGCGGTGCCGCCAACACCGGTACGGCCGAGGCTGCCCCCGTGGCGATGACCCAGGCCAAGACCGCCCAGACCACCCTGACCGCCCAGCAGGCCGACGCCGCTGCCGCCGCGAAGGCCAAGGCCGAGGCCGCGGCGAAGAAGGCCCGCGAGCAGGCCGCCAGCCGTGCGGCCGCCCGCAAGCCGGTCTTCGCGAACAACCTGGACGGCTGGATCAAGGAAGCCCTCTTCATCATGAAGAAGGAGGGCATCCCGGGCACCTACGCGGGCATCCACAAGAACGTGATGCGCGAGTCCTCGGGCAACCCGCTGGCCATCAACAACTGGGACATCAACGCCAAGAACGGCATCCCGTCCAAGGGTCTGCTCCAGGTCATCTACCCGACCTTCAAGACGTACCACGTGCCGGGCACCAAGTTCGACCAGTACGACCCGGTCGCCAACATCGTCGCCGCCTGCAACTACGCGGCCGACCGCTACGGCACCATCGACAACGTGAACAGCGCCTACTAGGCACCTCGCGGACACCTCCGCAGCAACTCTTCGAACGCCTCAGGGCGGTACCCGCGATCCGGGTACCGCCCTGAGGCGCTTGTGCGTCGCGCGGTCGCGCTGCCGCCGCTAGTTGCGCATGACCTCGGGCTCGTGGCGGCGCAGCAGGCGCTGCACCGCGAAGCCGCAGGCGATGCCGAGGGCGAGCAGGACGATGATGTTCAGCGTCCACTGGCCGCCGGTGGGGTCCCACAGCGGGTCGGTGTTCTCCGGGTGCTGCTGGTCGAACGGCGCCATCAGCTTGGCCAGGTTCAGCGTGGTGCCGGCGGCGGCGATGGCCCAGCGGGAGGGCATCAGCCAGGCGAACTGCTCCAGGCCGGGCTTGTCGTAGATCTGGAACAGCAGGCCCGTGAACACGACCTGGATGATCGCGAACATGACCAGCAGCGGCATGGTCTTCTCGGCGGTCTTCACCAGCGAGGAAATGACCAGGCCGAACATCATCGAGGTGAGGCCGAGCGCGATCACCGAGATGCACAGCTCGGTGGCCGGGTCCATGAACACGCCCTCGACGGGGAGCTTGCGCGGGGTGAACGCGATCGCGCACATGATCGCGCTCTGGAGGGCCGTGATGACGCCGAGGACGATCACCTTCGACATCAGGTACGCCGAACGGGACAGGCCCGTCGCGCGTTCCCGCTCGTAGATGACCCGCTCCTTGATCAGCTCACGGACCGAGTTGGCGGAACCGGAGAAGCACATGCCGACCGCGAGGATCAGCATGATCGTTCCGGCGTCGCCGTTGAAGCGGCTCGGCGGTGTCGGCGGTGCGAGGCCGAACTTCGCCGGGATCACGGTGGAGACGATGCCGATGACCGCGGGCATGATCACCATGAGGGCGAGGAAGCCCTTGTCGGAGGCGATGACCGACAGGTAGCGGCGCATCAGGGTCCACAGCTGCGAGCCCCAGGCCTGCGGCTTCGGCGGGATCATCTGCTGCGGCGGCATGGCCACCGCCTGCGGGGCGACCGCGTCGAGATCGGCGGCGTACAGCTGGTAGTGCTGCGAACCCTTCCAGCGGCCGGCCCAGTCGTAGTCGCGGTAGTTCTCGAACGCCGAGAACACGTCCGCCCACGTGGTGTAGCCGAAGAAGTTGAGCGCCTCGTCCGGCGGGCCGAAGTAGGCCACCGAACCGCCCGGGGCCATGACCAGCAGCTTGTCGCACAGCGACAGCTCGGCCACGGAGTGGGTGACGACGAGGACCGTGCGGCCGTCGTCGGCGAGGCCGCGCAACAGCTGCATGACGTCGCGGTCCATGCCCGGGTCGAGGCCGGAGGTCGGCTCGTCGAGGAAGATCAGCGACGGCTTGGTGAGCAGCTCCAGGGCCACGGACACGCGCTTGCGCTGACCACCCGAGAGCGCAGTGATCTTCTTGTCCTTGTGGATGTCGAGCTTGAGCTCGCGCAGCACCTCGTCGATGCGCGCGGCGCGCTCGGACTCGGCGGTGTCGCCGGGGAAGCGGAGCTTGGCCGCGTACTTCAGGGCGGTCGCGACCTTCAGCTCCTTGTGCAGGATGTCGTCCTGCGGGACCAGGCCGATGCGCTGGCGGAGCTCCGCGAACTGCTTGTACAGGTTGCGGTTGTCGTAGAGGACCTCGCCCTGGTCGGCGGGCCGGTAGCCGGTCAGCGCCTTGAGCAGGGTCGACTTGCCGGAACCGGACGGGCCGATGACGCCGATCAGCGACTTCTCCGGGACGCCGAAGGTGACGTCCTTGAGGATCTGCTTGCCGCCGTCGACCGTGACCGTGAGGTGGCGGGCGGAGAAGGAGACGTCGCCCGAGTCGACGAACTCCTCCAGCCGGTCGCCGACGATCCGGAACGTGGAGTGGCCGACGCCGACGATGTCGTTCGGGCCGAGCAGCGCCGAGCCGGACTTGGCCAGCGGCTGGCCGTTGACATAGGTGCCGTTGTGGCTGCCCAGGTCGTGGATCTCGAAGCGACCGCCGGTGGAGCGGAACTCCGCGTGGTGCCGCGAGACCTGCAGGTCGGAGACGACGAGCTCGTTGTCCAGGGCACGGCCGATGCGCATGACGCGGCCGACGGCGATCTGGTGGAAGGTCGTCGGGCTGCGGTCACCGCCGTGGCCCGCGGGCGCGCCCTGCTGCTGCGGGAAGTGCTGCTGGGCGGGCGCCTGCTGCTGCGGCTGCGGCCACGCCTGCTGCTGGGCCGGAGGCTGGTACGCCGACGCGGCCTGCGCCTGGGCCGGGGCCTGGTAGGCAGGTGCCGGGGCCTGGTAGGCCGGGGCCTGCTGCTGCGGCACGGCGGCCTGCTGCGGCGCGCCGGCAACGCTCAGATCCAGCCGCGGCCCGTCGGTGGCGTTGCCGAGGTGGACCGGCGTGCCCGGCACGAGCTCCACCTGCTGGACCCGCGCACCCCGCACGTACGTGCCGTTGGTGCTGCCGTGGTCCTCGATGCCCCAACCCCGGCCGTTCCAAGCGATGGTGGCGTGCCGCCAGGAAACCCGGGCGTCATCGATCACCACGTCTCCCTGGGGGTCGCGCCCCAGCGAGTACGACCTGGACGGATCCAACGTCCAGGTCCTTCCATTCAATTCCAGTACGAGTTCCGGCACTCCAGCCCCACTTAGGTCCCCCGAGAATCCCCCTGGCCGTCAGGGAGTCCGACGCCAGGGAGTCTAGGGATGGCTAACATCCGGGGGAACTATTTCAGGCCTGCGCCCACATGTGGAATCGGGGCCTTGCCGGGCTGCCGGCGGACCGCGGGGGCAAGTCGCCCGGAGCGTGCGATACAGGACTTCTTGATCGACGATCCCGGCCCCGCCGCCGCCTCTGAGCGGGGGAAACCGATCCCGGTGGGTGGGACGGGCCTGACGCCCGCGCGGGCCGGGAAGATACGGTGAGGGCACCATGAGCGCTTCGCAGACCTCAGACGTCCCCACCCTTCTCGTCAAGATCTTCGGCAAGGACCGTCCCGGGATCACCGCGGGACTGTTCGACACCCTGGCCGCCTTCTCCGTCGACGTGGTCGACATCGAGCAGGTCGTCACCCGGGGCCGCATCGTGCTGTGCGCCCTCGTCACCACGCCCTCGCACGGCACCGAGGGCGAGCTGCGGGCCACCATCCACAGCTGGGCCGAGTCGCTCAAGATGCAGGCGGAGATCCTTTCCGGCACCGGCGACAACCGGCCGCGCGGCACCGGCCGCTCCCACGTCACCGTGCTCGGCCACCCGCTGACCGCCGAGTCCACGGCGGCCGTCGCCGCCCGGATCACCGCCACGGGCGGCAACATCGACCGTATCTTCCGGCTCGCCAAGTATCCGGTGACGGCCGTCGAGTTCGCCGTGTCGGGGTGCGAGACGGAGCCGCTGCGCACCGCGCTGGCCACGGCCGCGGCGCACATCGGCGTCGACGTGGCGGTGGTCTCGGCGGGCCTGCACCGGCGGGCCCAGCGCCTGATCGTCATGGACGTGGACTCGACCCTGATCCAGGACGAGGTCATCGAGCTGTTCGCCGCGCACGCGGGCTGCGAGCCCGAGGTCGCCGCGGTGACCGAGCGGGCCATGCGCGGCGAGCTGGACTTCGAGCAGTCGCTGCACGCCCGGGTGGCGCTGCTGGCGGGGCTGGACGCCTCGGTGGTGGAGAAGGTCCGGGCCGAGGTGCGGCTGACCCCCGGCGCGCGGACGCTGATCCGCACCCTCAAGCAGCTCGGCTACCAGGTGGGCGTGGTCTCCGGCGGGTTCACGCAGGTCACGGACGATCTGCGGGAGCGGCTGGGGCTGGACTTCGCCTCCGCCAACACCCTGGAGATCGTCGACGGCAAGCTCACCGGCCGGGTCACGGGCGAGATCGTGGACCGGGCCGGGAAGGCCCGGCTGCTGCGCCGCTTCGCGCAGGAGGCCGGCGTACCGCTGGAGCAGACGGTGGCGATCGGCGACGGCGCGAACGACCTGGACATGCTGAACGCGGCCGGGCTGGGGGTGGCCTTCAACGCCAAGCCGGTGGTCCGCGAGGCCGCGCACACCGCGGTCAACGTGCCGTTCCTGGACACCGTGCTGTACCTGCTCGGGATCACCCGCGAGGAGGTCGAGGCCGCCGGCCTGACCTGACCCGGTCCGCCCGTCCGACGCACGGGTACGGCCACGCGCACGGCAATGGGGACGGGCCCCGGCGGATCGACCGCCGGAGCCCGTCCCCTCGTCCGGGAGGCCCCGCCGCGGGCCGGTCGGTCAGTGGTCCGCGGGGGTCCAGAAGTCGAGCAGCGTGCCCACGCCGTGTTCCAGGGACTTCCAGGACCCCGTGAAGGAGACGACCGCGAGCGCGGCGGTCGGGAAGCCGCTGCGGGTCATCCGGGCCAGGGCGTCGCCCTCGACGCGGCCGGCGAGGGCGTCGGCGAGGGCGTGCATGCCGGGGTTGTGGCCGATCACGAGGAGGTCCGCGACCTCGTCGGCGGTTTCGTTGAGGAGGGCGATGAGCTCGCCGAGCGAGGCCTCGTACAGCCGCTCCTCGTACACGGTCTTCGGCCGGTGCGGCAGTTCCTGGACGGCGAGCTTCCACGTCTCGCGGGTGCGGGCTGCGGTGGAGCAGAGGGCCAGGTCGAAGGCGATGCCGGCCACGGCCAGCTTCAGTCCGGCGGCCGGTGCCTCCTTGCGGCCGCGTTCCGCCAGCGGGCGGTCGTGGTCGGCCACCTGGGGCCAGTCGGCCTTGGCGTGCCGGAGGAGGACGATCCTGCGGGGTGTGTCGGCGCTCATGGCCCCAGCTTCGCACGGATCGGGCCGTCCAGCGGAGGGTGTTGGGGGCCCGTCCGCGCACGGGAGGCGCACCTGCGGCGTGCGCGGCTCACGCGGCCGCGCGGGCCCGATCAGCCGGCGGCGCGCAGCAGCTGTTCGGTGACCTGGAGCAGGGGGGCGGTCTCGCCGGCGGTGGCCTGGATCTCGCCGGATCCGGCGAGGAGCAGCAGCAGGAGGCCGAAGGCGAGGGCGGGCAGGGCCAGGGCCCACCAGTGCAGGCGGACGTCGGCGCCGGCGGTGCGGTGGACGGGGGCGGGCGGGGTGGCCGGCATGGGGGCCTTCCGGGGTGTGCGCAGGGGACGGGCTCGTCCTTCGAATCTAGGGATCCGAAGGCGCCGTTCCCATCAGGGGCGCACCCCACCCGACCCTGAACCGCGCCCCCTAGGGGTCGGTGGGGGCAGCCCCACCCTCCTGCCGGGTCAGGGCGAGGCGATGGTCGCGATGACGGCGATGATCACGGTGACGACGAGCATCGCGCCGAGCACGGCGCCGAGCTTCTTGCGGCCGTCCTGGGGGTGGGGTTCGAGTACGGGCGACATGCCGTTCAGTCTCGCACGCCGCGTTCGTCCTCGATCGTGCGGTCCCGGCCTGCGAGCACGCCCAGGGCGATCTGCGGGACCAGCAGGCAGGTCATCAGGGTCAGCGGCAGGTCCCAGCCGCCGCTGTGCTGGTAGAGGGTGCCGATGAGCAGGGGGCCGGGGATGGAGACGAGGTAGCCGGTGCTCTGGGCGAAGGCGGAGAGCCGGGCGACGCCGGCCGGGCTCTTCGCGCGCATCCCGATCATGGTGATGGCGAGCGGGAAGGCGCAGTTGGAGATGCCGAGCAGGAGGGCCCACGCCCAGGCGCCGGCGGCGGGGGCGAGGTGCAGGCCGGTGTAGCCGATGAGGCCGAAGACGCCGAGGCCGACGGCGATGGGGCCCTGGTTGCGCATCCGGCCGGCCAGGTTGGGGATGACGAAGGCCAGCGGGACGCCCATGACCATGGTGACGGCGAGCAGGACGCCCGCGGTCCCGGCGGAGACCCCGGCGTCACGGAAGATCTGCGGGAGCCAGCCCATGGTGATGTACGCACCGGTGGCCTGGAGGCCGAAGTAGCCGGCCAGGGCCCAGGCGGTGCGGCTGCGGACGACGCTCGGGCCGGCGGCAGCGGCGGGTGCGGCGCCCGTGGCGGTCCGCCGCTCGCGCCGGACGGAGGCGGCCAGCGGCAGCCAGGGCAGTACGGCCGCCACCGCGAGCACGGCCCAGACCAGCAGGCCGGTGCGCCAGCTGCCGCCGAGGGCGGAGGTCAGCGGGACGGTGGCGGCGGCGGCCAGCGAGGTGCCCACGGCCAGGGCCATGGAGTACAGGCCGGTCATGGTGCCGAGGCGGTCGGGGAACCAGCGCTTGACGATCACCGGGAGCAGCACGTTGGTCAGGGCGATGCCGGCCAGGGACAGAGCGCTGGCGGCGAGGAATCCGGCGGCGCCGGTGGCGAAGGGGCGGATCAGCAGTCCTGCGGCGACGGCGGCCATGCCCGCGCAGACGACGGCCGCCGGGCCGAAGCGGCGGGAGAGGCGGGGTGCGGTGACGCCGACGGCGGCGAAGCAGAGGGCCGGGACGGAGGTGATCAGTCCGGCGACGGTGCCGCTCATGCCGAGGCCGGTGCGGACCTCCTCGAAGAGGGCGCCGAGGCTGGTGATGGCGGGTCTCAGGTTGAGGGCGGCCAGGACGATGCCGACGACGAGGACCGGTCCGAGCCATCCGGGCCGGGCGGCCTCGGGCGCGGGGGCCGCCGGGGCGGCGGGGCCGGTCCGGGCGGCGGGGAGGAGGGTCGGGGCTGTTGCGGGCGCGGCGGTCCGCCGGTCGAGGGTCTGGGTCTCGTCGTCCAACATTCATCCATCATAGAATCATGGGATGATTGGCTGTCCAGCCAGTTGTCGTCCGACCGCCCGGCCCCGGAGAGGACTCCCGCCCGTATGCCACTGACCTCGCCCCGCCGATCCGCCCTGGTCGATCAGGTGATCGCCCAGCTCAGGAACCAGATCACGTCCGGCGAATGGCCGGTCGGCGCCCGCATCCCCACCGAGCCGGAGCTGGTGGAGATGCTCGGGGTGGCCCGCAACACCGTCCGCGAGGCCGTGCGGGCCCTGGCCCACAACGGGCTGCTGGACATCCGCCAGGGTTCGGGGACGTACGTGCTCGCCACGAGCGAGCTGGCCGGGGTGATGCACCGCCGCTTCGCCGGGGCCGACCCCCGGCACATCGCCGAGGTCCGCTCGACGCTGGAGTCGGCCGCGGCCCGGCTGGCGGCGCAGCGGCGCACCGAGCGGGACATGGCGCAGCTGGACGCGCTGCTGGCGCGGCGCGACGGGGCCTGGGCGAGCGGGGACGCGGAGTTGTTCGTGGCGGCGGACGTCGCGCTGCACATGGCGGTGGTGGCCGCCTCGCACAACGAGGTGCTGATCGAGCTGTACGCGGACCTCGGCGACCTGGTGGCCGAGTGGCTGCGCTGGGACGTGGGCGTGGACCTGGACCCGGCGGGGCTCCTCGACCACGCCCGGCTGATCGAGGCGATCCGGCGCGGGGACGGGGACACGGCGGCCTCGGAGGCGGCCGGCTACCCGTTCACCTGCCTGGGCCGGATGGAGCAGGACCCGGCGGTCACGCCCTCCGGTGGCTGACCCAGGTCGAGCGGACTTCCTTCCAGCACCGGCCGACGAGCTCGGCCCGGCCGGCCGGGCCGACGGCCACCGCGTTGCCGTCCCCGTCCAGGTCCCACCAGCGGTCGCATTCGACGTGCAGCCGGACCAGGTCGGTCTCCGGGTAGCTGTTGTGGCAGTACGCGGTGACCAGCGTGCCCTCGACGACGGTGTCGCAGTCCGCGCCGAACAGGTCGGCGGTCGGGGTCGGGGTGGCCCGTGCGGGGGGCTCGGCGGGGATCTCGGCGAGGTCCACGCCGGTGGGGGTGGCCGGGCCGGACCCGGTCAACTGGTCCGCACCCTCGGGCCGGGCGAGCACTCCCGGGATCAGGAATCCCGCCAGGACGACCGAGGTCACCAGCAGTGCAACCGCCCGGTTCGGCCTCGCAGGCACGCCCGTACCTCCTCCCGGCAAAAGGAGCCGGGAAGATCCCGACCTGGTCAGTTTGCAGTCTTCTGCCCTGGTTTTCGACTCGGGAAGATCCGGTCGGCCCTCGCAAATCTGATCGAGGGTGCAGACCCCGCCCTCCCGCGTCCCGTCCCCGGAACGCGGAAACGGGGGGGGGGGGGGGGGGGGGGGGGGGGGGGGGGGGGGGGGGGGGGGGGGGGGGGGGGGGGGGGGGGGGGGGGGGGGGGGGGGGGGGGGGGG
>NZ_JBVHVT010000132.1:0-16460 GCF_055564695.1 Streptomyces sp. NPDC029014 | reverse complement strand
CTCCGTCCTGGTTACTACTGTTCGAACCGGAGTGTGGACGGGTCCCACCACAAGGGCCCAGAGAATTGGTGGGGCCCCCTGCCCCCCCCCACCCGCCCCCCGCACCGGCCTTCGGGGACAGGATCGGGGCATGCTCTGGTCCGACCCCGACGACGAGCCGCCCGAGGAGATGCGCGAGACGCAGGCGATGCTCCGGCGGATGACCGTCGTGCTCGTCCTCGCCATGGTGGTCGTCGTGTACGTGCTGGGTGTGGGGTTCTAGGCGGCCCGCCTACGATGACGGGCATGACTGCTGCCCAGGCCCCGGCCCACGCCCACGCCCTCGTCCTCGCGTCCGCCTCCCCGGCCCGGCTGAACCTGCTGCGCCAGGCCGGGCTCGCCCCGCACGTGATCGTCAGCAACTTCGACGAGGACTCGGTGACCGCGGACTCCCCGGCCGAGCTGGCGCTGGCCCTGGCCGAGGCCAAGGCGGCCGTCGTGGCGGGGCTGGAGGAGGCCGCGGGCGCCCTGGTCATCGGCTGCGACTCGGTACTGGAGCTGGACGGCGAGGCGCTGGGCAAGCCCGCGGACGCGGCGGATGCCACGGCCCGCTGGAAGGCCATGCGCGGCCGGTCCGGCGTCCTGCGCACCGGCCACTGCGTGGTCGACACGGCGACGGGCCGCCGGGTCTCGGCGACGGCGTCGACCACGGTGCACTTCGGCGAGCCGACGGACGCGGAGGTCGCGGCCTACGTGGCGAGCGGCGAGCCGCTGCACGTGGCGGGCGCGTTCACCCTCGACGGCCTGTCTGCGCCGTTCATCGAGGGCATCGACGGCGACCACGGCAACGTCATCGGCCTGTCGATGCCGCTGCTGCGCTCCCTGCTGGGCGAACTGGGCGTGTCCATCACGGACTTGTGGGCCTGAACCCGGCGGCCGGCTCCTGACCGGCCTGCGGCGCACGACCGCCCCGGGCCGGGTGGAGCGTGAGCGTCAGCACGATCAGGCACAGCACCACCATCGTCGCCGCGAAGGCGCCCCAGCCGACCGCCGAGACGGCGAGGGCGCCGAGCACCCCGTGCACGACGGCGGCGGCGATCAGGACGACGCGGGCGAAGCGGCCGGGCGCGCGGTCCCGTACGGCGGCCACGGCGAGCAGCACGGCGCACAGCAGCAGGAAGCCCCCGATGGTCGCCCCCAGCACGTAGGTGGCCACGGCCATGACGTCGGGGTCCGAGCCGGCGATGGACATCGACTGGTTGTGCGTGGTCCGGCCCAGCACGAAGTGGACGAGGGCGAGCAGCGCCCCCTCGGCGGCGAGCACGAGGGCGGCCAGGGCGGCCACGGATCTGCGCAACACGGCGTCCACGGCGCCCCACCCCCTAATTCGACCCCTAAGCGACACGCCCGTTCGACGCCTGGAGGCTACTAACGGGTAAACGTACGGACAAGGGGTGCGCACCGGTTCGTTACGCGGAAGGGCGCGTCGACGTCGGCTGCGCAAAGAATCTGTGGGCCGTTCGTAGGGAATCCACAAAGAATCGCCGGGGCCCGCTGACCCCGCGGACAGAGACCGTGGCTATCTGACGGGGTTACTGTGCAGTCGGGGATCCCCCTGACCTGGGGCGCCACAAGGACTTTCCGCGGTGGAGGCGGCCTCGAATCACACTCCGTGTGGGCAAGGTCACCTCCGGGGAAGGGTCGAAAGGCCGTGTGGGCAGTCCCTAAACTCAGCTTGTTTCAAGGAGGGAGCCATCGTGCGCAAGGTGCTCATCGCCAACCGTGGCGAAATCGCTGTCCGCGTTGCTCGGGCCTGCCGGGATGCCGGGATCGCGAGCGTAGCCGTCTACGCCGATCCGGACCGGGACGCCCTGCACGTCCGCGCGGCCGACGAAGCTTTCGCGTTGGGCGGTGACACCCCGGCCGCCAGCTACCTGGACATCTCCAAGGTCCTCCAGGCCGCAGCCGACTCGGGCGCGGACGCCATCCACCCCGGATACGGCTTCCTGTCCGAGAACGCCGACTTCGCGCAGGCCGTCATCGACGCGGGCCTGACCTGGATCGGCCCGCCGCCGCAGGCCATCCGCGACCTCGGCGACAAGGTCGCCGCCCGGCACATCGCCCAGCGCGCCGGCGCGCCGCTCGTCGCCGGCACCCCGGACCCGGTCTCCGGCGCCGACGAGGTCGTCGCGTTCGCCAAGGAGCACGGCCTGCCGATCGCCATCAAGGCCGCCTTCGGCGGTGGCGGCCGCGGCCTGAAGGTCGCCCGCACCCTCGAAGAGGTGCCGGAGCTCTACGAGTCCGCGGTCCGCGAGGCCGTCGCCGCGTTCGGTCGCGGCGAGTGCTTCGTCGAGCGCTACCTCGACAAGCCGCGCCACGTCGAGACCCAGTGCCTCGCCGACAGCCACGGCAACGTGGTCGTCGTCTCGACCCGTGACTGCTCGCTGCAGCGCCGCCACCAGAAGCTGGTGGAGGAGGCCCCGGCGCCGTTCCTCTCCGAGGAGCAGAACGCCGAGCTGTACGCCGCCTCGAAGGCGATCCTGAAGGAGGCCGGCTACGTCGGCGCCGGCACCGTCGAGTTCCTCGTCGGCGTCGACGGGACGATCTCCTTCCTGGAGGTCAACACCCGCCTCCAGGTGGAGCACCCCGTCACGGAGGAGGTCGCCGGCATCGACCTCGTCCGCGAGATGTTCCGCATCGCCGACGGCGAGGCGCTCGGCTACGGCGACCCCGTGCTGCGCGGGCACTCCTTCGAGTTCCGCATCAACGGCGAGGACCCGGGCCGCAACTTCCTGCCGGCCCCCGGCACGGTCACCAAGTTCGACGCGCCGTCCGGCCCCGGCGTCCGCCTGGACGCGGGCGTGGAGTCCGGCTCGGTCATCGGCCCGGCCTGGGACTCCCTGCTGGCCAAGCTGATCGTGACGGGCGCGACCCGCGAGCAGGCCCTGCAGCGGGCCGCGCGTGCACTGGCCGAGTTCGAGGTCGAGGGCATGGCCACGGCCATCCCGTTCCACCGCGCGGTCGTCGCCGACCCGGCGTTCGCCCCGGTCGACGGCACCCCGTTCAAGGTCCACACCCGTTGGATCGAGACCGAGTTCGTCAACGAGATCCCGGCGTTCGCCGCCCCGGCCGCGGACGAGGCCGAGGAGGAGCCGGGCCGCGAGACGGTCGTCGTCGAGGTCGGCGGCAAGCGGCTGGAGGTCTCCCTCCCGTCGTCGCTGGGCATGACCCTGGCCCGTACGGCCGCGGCCGGCGGCGCCAAGCCGAAGCGGCGCGTGGCGAAGAAGTCCGGCCCGGCAGCCTCGGGCGACACCCTGGCGTCGCCGATGCAGGGCACGATCGTGAAGGTCGCGGTCGAGGAGGGCCAGCAGGTCAACGAGGGCGACCTGGTGGTGGTCCTGGAGGCGATGAAGATGGAGCAGCCGCTGAACGCGCACCGCTCCGGCACGATCGTCGGCCTGACGGCCGAGGTCGGCGCGTCCCTGACCTCGGGCGCCACGATCTGCGAGATCAAGGACTGACGTCCCGACCCGGACTGACGTCCACCCCGAACGCCGGCGGCTGCCCCAGCCGCCGGCGTTCGCCGTCCCGCCCCGCCCACGCCACCGTCCCCCCGGGGGTGACCAGCCCCCGCGCCCGATCCGCCGGCGAGGCCGGCTTGCCTCGCCGGGACTGGACCGGCCGCGGTCGCCGCCCGCCTTGACTCACCCGTCCCCGCAGGCCCGCCGCCACGTCCGGGGGCCAGCCCCCACACCCCCGCGCCTCAATCGCCGGCGGGGCTGAAAGGGCCCGCCCCCGCCGGACCCTCCAGCCGCGGGGCCGCATGTTCAGCCTCGCCGGCGTTTGAGGCGCGGGGGTTCGGGGGCGGAGCCCCCAGGGGCCCGGGCGGAGCCCGGTTTCGGGAAGGGGCGGGGTGGGGGAACGCTCCGCGCAGCGGCACCCCGGCTGATGACCAGCCAGCCAGTGGCAACCGGCCGCGGGGCAACAATGCAACCGCCGGGCAACAGCGGCAGGCGGGGCGGCCGCGCCCCGCGAGAGGGTGACTCGGAGGCGGACAACCGCGGCGGGGCACGGCCACCCGGCGACAGTGCAACCGCACGACGGCGGGGCGCCCACGGCCAACTACGGCAGCGCGGACGCGGAACGGCAGCCCCACCACAGGGCGGCAGGGCAGCCACGGTACCGATGTGGAGCCGCGGCGCAGGCGCGCGGCGGCAGGGCGGGCCACCGGCCCCCGTGAGGCGGTGCCACGGACCCGGGCGGCGGCCGCGCGGGACGGCGGCGCGGCCGCGGACGGCAGGGCCGACCTGGTGCCGCGGCGCGGGCGCGGCCCTGCGGGCCGTGGCGCGGGCGGCGGCGTGGGGCCGCGGGCCGGCGTGGGCCCGCGGGGTAGCCGGCGGGGGTTAGCGGCGGCGGAGGTCGGCTACGCGGCGGTCGCCCGGCGAGGCCTCCAGCAGGGCGGCGGCCGGCGCACTGCGCAGCCCCGGCGCCCCGCGCCGCTGCACCGGCAGCGGCGCTTCCCTCCGCGGCCGCCGACCCGGCCCCGCCCCCGGCCCCGGCATTCCGCCCCCGCCCCCGGTCCCGTCCAGCGGTCCGGCGGCCGGCGTGATCGCCCCGGCCACGGTGATCTGCACCCCTTGGTCGGCGAGCGCCTGCAGCTCGGTGGCCGCCCGGTCGTCGTGTGGCGGCGGTTCGTCCGTCACCAGGCGGGTCATGACGTCGGTCGGGACGGTCTGGAACATGGTGTCGGTGCCGAGCTTGGTGTGGTCCGCGAGGACGACCACTTCCGCCGCGGCCTGGACGAGCGCCCGGTCGACGCTCGCCGACAGCATGTTGGACGTCGACAGGCCGCGTTCCGCGGTGAGGCCGCTGCCGGACAGGAAGGCGCGGGAGACGCGCAGTCCTTGCAGCGACTGTTCGGCGCCGCTGCCGACGAGCGCGTAGTTGGACCCGCGCAGGGTCCCGCCGGTCATGACGACCTCGACGCGGTTGGCGTGGGCCAGCGCCTGGGCGACGAGCAGGGAGTTGGTGACGACGGTGAGGCCCGGTACCCGGGCCAGCCGGCGGGCCAGCTCCTGGGTGGTGGTGCCGGCGCCGACGACGACGGCCTCGCCTTCTTCGACGAGGCCGGCCGCGACATCGGCGATGGCGGTCTTCTCGGCCGTGGCGAGATGGGACTTCTGCGGGAAGCCGGATTCCCGCGTGAAGCCTCCGGGCAGTACCGCACCGCCGTGCCGGCGGTCGAGGAGTCCTTCTGCCTCCAGTGCCCGCACGTCCCGGCGTACGGTCACTTCGGAGGTCTGGACCACGCGGGCGAGCTCACGGAGCGACACCGCTCCGTTGGCCCGCACCATTTCGAGAATCAACTGGCGACGTTCTGCAGCGAACACGAAACTGACAGTAACCCGGGCGACCGTCTGCTTTCAGCTCCTTGCGCCGGAATACCGAAGTTGTCCATAAGGCAGGGCACTTAGTGGTATACGCGGTCGGACGAGTGCGTGAACGATCCGCCGCGTACCGGTGCCCTGCCCCAAGTCGCCCCCAAGTCCCCTTGCCGAAAGGGGAGGTTGTGGCCGCGGGAGGCCCGGATCAGGCCTCGCTGCCGGTCTTCCGGGTGTGCAGCTGGCGCGCGACCTCGGCGATCGAACCCGACAGCGAGGGGTACACGGTGAACGCGTTTGCGATCTGCTCGACGGTCAGGTTGTTGTCGACGGCGATCGAGATCGGGTGAATCAGTTCGCTGGCGCGCGGCGAGACGACCACGCCGCCGACGACGATCCCGGTGCCCGGCCGGCAGAACAGCTTCACGAAGCCGTCCCGGATGCCCTGCATCTTGGCGCGGGCGTTGCGCAGCAGCGGGAGCTTGACGACGCGGGCGTCGATCCGGCCGGCGTCGACGTCGGCCTGGGTGTAGCCGACGGTGGCGATCTCGGGGTCGGTGAAGACGTTCGAGGAGACCGTCTTGAGGTTGAGCGGGGTCACCGCGTCGCCGAGGAAGTGGTACATGGCGATGCGGCCCTGCATGGCGGCGACGGAGGCCAGCGCGAAGATGCCGGTGACGTCGCCGGCCGCGTACACGCCGGGGGCGGTGGTGCGGGAGACCTTGTCGGTCCAGATGTGGCCGGAGTCCTTGAGCTTGACCCCGGACTCCTCCAGGTTCATGCCGCGGGTGTTGGGGATGGCGCCGACGGCCATGAGGCAGTGGGTGCCGGTGACGACGCGGCCGTCGGAGAGGGTGACCTCGACCCGGTCGCCGACCCGCTTGGCGGATTCGGCGCGGGCGCGCCCGATGACGTTCATGCCGCGGCGGCGGAAGACGTCTTCCAGGACGGCGGCGGCGTCGGGGTCCTCGCCGGGCAGCACCCGGTCGCGGGAGGAGATCAGCGTGACGCGGGAGCCGAGGGCCTGGTAGGCGCCGGCGAACTCGGCGCCTGTGACGCCGGAGCCGACCACGATGAGCTCCTCGGGGAGCTCCTCCAGGTCGTAGACCTGCGTCCAGTTGAGGATGCGCTCGCCGTCGGGCATCGCGTCGGGGATCTCGCGCGGGGTGCCGCCGGTGGCGATCAGCACGCATTCGGCGGTCAGGACCGTCTCGGTGCCGTCGGCGGCGGTGACGATCACGTCGCGGGTGCCGTTGATGCCCTGGGGGCCGCCGAGGCGGCCGCGGCCGCGGATGACGCGGGCGCCGGCCCGGGTCACGGAGGCGGTGATGTCGTGGGACTGGGCGAGCGCGAGGCGCTTCACACGGCGGTTCACCTTGCCGAGGTCCACGCCGATGATGCGGGCGGCCTGCTCGATCGGCGGGGTGTCGTCGGCGACGACGATGCCGAGCTCCTCGTAGGAGGAGTCGAAGTTCGTCATGACCTCGGCCGTCGCGATGAGGGTCTTGGAGGGCACGCAGTCGGTGAGGACCGAGGCCCCGCCGAGGCCGTCGCAGTCGACGACGGTCACCTCCGCGCCGAGCTGGGCCCCCACGAGGGCCGCCTCATACCCGCCGGGTCCGCCGCCGATGATCACGATCCGGGTCACGAAAATCCGCCTCACGTCTACCCGGCCGAGCGCCGCCCCGGCCGGGGCTTCCGGGGGGTCTCCCCGGGGGATGCATTCCGTGCTCCATTGTCCCGCACGCTTCAAGGTGCTTCTCCCCCGGTCCGCCATCCGTGCGCCTCCCGCCCCACCGCCTGCACCGCCGGACCCGCGCCCCGCCTCCCCTCGACCCGCCGCCGCCCCACCCCGGCCCCGCCGCGGGAGCGCCCCCGACCCGCCACCGCGCCTCCCCTCGTACCACCGCGCAAGCGCCCCGGGCCCGCCGCCGCGCCTTCCCGGCCCCGCCGCCGCGCCTCCCTTCGACCCGCCGCGCAAGCGCCCCCGGCCCCGCCATCCGCCCCTCCCGGGCCACACCGGCCACGCCCCGACTGCCGCGCCGACGTCCCCGCCTCGCCGCGCGGGCGCCCCCGGCCCCGCCATCCGCCCGTCCCAGGCCACACCGGCCATGCCCCGACCCGCCGCCGCGCCTTCCCCGACCCGCCGTGCGAGGGCGATCGGTCCCGTCGTCCGCCCGTGCCGGGCCGCACCGGCCGTGCGACCCCGACCCGCCGCCGCGCATCCTCGTCCCACCGCGAGAGCGCCCCCGGCACCGCCATACGCAGCTCCCGGGTTACGCCGGCCATGCGACCCCGCCCCGCCACGCGACGGTCCCCCCGCCGCGGGGGCGCTCCCCGGCCCCCCATCCGCCCGTCCCGGGCCACACCGGCCGTGCGATCCCGACCCGCCGCCGACCCGCCGCGCGAGCGTCCCCGCCCCGTCGGCCGCCCCTCCCGGCCCTCACCGGCCATGCCGTCCCGACCCGCCACGCGGACTCCCCCGGCCCCGCCGCCGCGCCTCTCCCCGACCCGCCGCGCGAGCGTCCCCGCCCCGCCGGCCGCCCGTCCCGGGCCGCACCGGCCTTGCGGCGCGACCCGCCGCCGCGTCTTCCCCCGTCCCGCCGCGCGCGCGTCCCCGTCCCGCCGTGCGGGGGCGGATCGGTCCCGCCGTGCGCGTGCGGATCCGCCGGCATCCGGGCACGCATACTCAGCCGCCCCTCCCGTACCCTCGACTGCATGTCGCTCTACGCCGCGTACGCCGGCAACCTCGACCCGCGGCTGATGTCGCGCCGCGCCCCGCATTCGCCGCTGCGCGGAACGGGCTGGATCAACGACTGGCGGCTGACCTTCGGCGGCGAGCAGATGGGCTGGGAGGGCGCCCTCGCCACCATCGTGGAAGCGCCCCGCCAGCAGGTCTTCGTCGCCCTCTACGACATCGCGCCGCTGGACGAGGACTCCATGGACCGGTGGGAGGGCGTCGGGCTCGACATCTACCGCCGGATGCGGATCCGCGTGCACACCCTGGACGGCGAGGAAGCCGCCTGGTGCTACGTGCTGAACGGGTACGAGGGCGGCCTGCCCTCGGCGCGCTACCTGGGCGAGATCGCCGACGCCGCCGAGTCGGCGGGCGCCCCGCACGACTACGTGATGGAGCTGCGCAAGCGCCCCTGCTGAGCGGCCCCGCAGGCTCCGGGCAGCTCCGGGCCGGATCCCCGCCGGATCCCCGCCGGCCCCCGCCGGGATCTCCGCAGGATCCGGGCCCTCCCGACCGAGTCCGGACGATTCGGCGGAAACGACAAGGCAACGATCCGAACACCGTGAGCAGCGCCATCTACGCGCGTAGGCGATTCCGGGCTACGCTCTTCTGCGTGAACGCATCTGTTACCGACCCCCACGCCGCCGCAGACGCCGCCGCCGCGCGCCTGCGCGAGCTCACCGGCGCCGAAACCCACGACGTCGCCCTCGTCATGGGCTCCGGCTGGGCTCCCGCCGCGGAGGCGCTCGGCGCCCCCGAGTCCGAATTCCCCGTCACCGAGCTGCCCGGCTTCCCGCCGGCCGCCGTCGAGGGCCACGGCGGCAAGGTCCGCTCGTACAAGATCGGCGACAAGCGCGCCCTGGTCTTCCTCGGCCGCACCCACTACTACGAGGGCCGTGGCGTCGCCGCCGTCGCCCACGGCGTCCGCACCGCCGTCGCCGCGGGCTGCAAGACCATCGTGCTGACCAACGGCTGCGGTGGTCTGCGCGACGGCATGGCGCCCGGCCAGCCGGTCCTGATCAGCGACCACCTGAACCTGACCGCGGCCTCGCCGATCATCGGCGCGAACTTCGTGGACCTGACCGACCTGTACTCGCCGCGGCTGCGCGCGATGTGCAAGGAGATCGACCCCACCCTGGAAGAGGGCGTGTACGCCCAGTTCCCCGGCCCGCACTACGAGACCCCGGCCGAGATCAACATGGTCCGCGTCCTGGGCGCCGACCTGGTCGGCATGTCCACGGTGCTGGAGGCCATCGCCGCCCGCGAGGCCGGCGCCGAGGTGCTCGGCATCTCCCTGGTCACCAACCTGGCCGCGGGCCTGTCCGGCGAGCCGCTGAACCACGAAGAGGTGCTCCAGGCGGGCCGCGACTCGGCCGCGCGCATGGGCACGCTCCTGACGCAGGTCCTCGCCCGCATCTGATAGACGGGCACAGGCAGAGGCACAGGCACCGTACGAGAGACGAGGCGGAAGTAGTGCAGGAACAGGACGACCTGATCACCCGGGCCCGGGCCTGGCTGGCCGAGGACCCCGATCAGGAGACCGCGGACGAGCTGGCCGCGCTCATCGGGGCGGGCGACACCGCCGAGCTGGCCGACCGGTTCTCCGGCACCCTCCAGTTCGGCACCGCCGGGCTGCGCGGCGAGCTCGGCGCCGGCCCGATGCGGATGAACCGCTCCGTGGTCATCCGGGCCGCGGCGGGCCTCGCCGCGTACCTGAAGGCCGAGGGCCACGCCGGTGGCCTGGTCGTCGTCGGCTACGACGCGCGCTACAAGTCCGCGGACTTCGCCCGCGACACCGCCGCCGTCATGACCGGTGCCGGCCTGCGCGCCGCCGTCCTGCCCCGTCCGCTGCCGACGCCCGTCCTCGCGTTCGCCATACGGCACCTGGGTGCCGTCGCCGGCGTCGAGGTGACCGCGAGCCACAACCCGCCCCGGGACAACGGCTACAAGGTCTACCTCGGCGACGGCTCCCAGATCGTCTCTCCGGCGGACGCGCGCATCGCGGCCGAGATCGACCGCGTGACGACGCTCGCGTCCGTCCCGCGTCCGGAGTCCGGCTGGCAGGAACTCGGCGACGAGGTCCTGGAGGCCTACCTGGCCCGTACGGACGCGGTCCTGGACCCGGCGTCCGCCCGCGGCGTGCGGACCGTGTACACGGCCATGCACGGCGTCGGCAAGGACGTCGTCCTGGCGGCCTTCGCCCGGCACGGCTTCCCGGAGCCGGTCCTGGTCGCCGAGCAGGCCGAGCCCGACCCGGCCTTCCCGACGGTGGCGTTCCCGAACCCGGAGGAGCCGGGCGCCATGGACCTGGCCTTCGCCAAGGCCGCCGAGGTCCAGCCGGACATCGTCATCGCGAACGACCCGGACGCGGACCGCTGCGCCGTGGCCGTCCCCACGGCGGACGGCGGCTGGCGGATGCTGCGCGGCGACGAGGTCGGCGCGCTGCTCGCCGCCCACCTGGTCCACAAGGGCGCGCGGGGCGTCTTCGCCGAGTCGATCGTCTCGTCCAGCCTCCTGGGCCGGATCGCGGAGGCGGCCGGCGTCGGCCACGAGGAGACCCTCACGGGCTTCAAGTGGATCGCCCGCGTCGACGGCCTGCGCTACGGCTACGAGGAGGCCCTCGGCTACTGCGTGGACCCCGAGGGCGTCCGCGACAAGGACGGCGTCACCGCCGCCCTGCTGGTGGCGGAGCTGGCCTCGGAGCTCAAGGAGCAGGGCCGCACCCTGACCGACCTGCTGGACGACCTGGCGATGGCCCACGGCCTGCACCACACCGACCAGCTGTCGGTCCGCGTCGAGGACCTGTCGATCATCGCGAACGCGATGGCCGCGCTGCGCGCCGAACCGCCGGCCTCCCTGGCGGGCCTGCGCGTGGTCTCGGCGGAGGACCTGAACCAGGGCACGGCCACGCTCCCGCCCACGGACGGCCTGCGCTACTACCTGGAGGGCGACTACAAGGCCCGGGTGATCTGCCGCCCGTCCGGCACGGAGCCCAAGCTGAAGTGCTACCTGGAGGTCGTCGTCCCCGTCGCCGAGGCCTCCGACCTCGACGGCGCCCGGGTCCGCGGCCAGGAGATCCTGGACGCGGTCAAGAAGGACCTCTCGGCGGCCATGGGCCTCTGAGCCCCCGCTGAAACGCCCGTACGGGCCCCGGACCACCGGTCCGGGGCCCGTCGGCGTTCTCAGGCCGCCTGCAGCCAGCCGGTGAGGGCGGACCAGGAGGCGGGGGCGAGGTCGAGGACCGGGCCGCCCTCGACCTTGGAGTCCCGGACGTGCACGACGTGGGCGCAGGCGGCCACCTCGACGCACTGACCGCCTTCACTGCCACTGTGGGACGAGGTCCGCCAGGGGTAGGAGACCTCGACGCATTGGCCACCCTCGTCGCCGCTGTAGCTGGACTTCCGCCAGTCGTAAGCGACTTCGACGCACGCACCACCCTCGTCGCTGCTGTAGCTGGACTTGAACCACTTCAATGGGGTGCTCATAGCTCTCCTAGCAGCCGGTCCAACAGGCCTTTCGTCTCTGCCACGTTGAGGGCCTGGGATCGCAGCATCGCATACTTCTGAGTGAGGATGCTGACCTCGTTCGGGTCGCGCACGAGGATGCTGCCGCGCTGTGTCTCGGAGTAGGCGAGGTGCTGAAACTCAGGGGTTTCCACGAGGATGAACGGACCGGCGAGGCCCGCCTGAGCCGTGAGGCCAAGGGGGAGAACCTGAATCGAGATGGCGGAGCGATCGGCGCATGCGCGCAGATGGCGCAACTGCTCGACGTAGACCTCGTTGCCGCCGATGCGGTCCCGCAAGGCCGGCTCCCAGATCACGAAAGACAGGGTCGGGGGTACCGGACGACGCAGTATCTCCTGGCGGCGCATCCGCCGCGCCGTCTGCAACTCGATCTTTTCCTCCCCCACGTACGGGACGCGGCAGGCGAGCACCGCACGGGCGTAGGCCTCGGTCTGGAGCAGGCCGGGCACGATCATCGTGTCGAACCAGGACAGCGCGAGGGCCTCGTGCTCCCGCTCGAAGTACTCCTCGGCCCAGGCCGGGATCATGTCGACCTCCGGCATCCGCAGGGCGGCGACGGTGAGCATTCCGGGGAGCCCGAGTGCCCGGTCCAGCCGCTCGGCGACGTCGGGCATCAGGACGCGCCGCCCCTGCTCGACGGAGGCGATGGTCTCCATGTCCATGTTGATCAGGTCGGCGAGCTGGCTCTGGGTGAGCTTCTTGGCGATCCGGCCGGTGGCGACCTGCTCGCCGATCATCTTCATCGCGGTGGCGTTGGGCCGGGGCGGCCTCTTCCGTGGTGGCATACGGCTGGACTGCCACCCGTGCCTGTGCCTCACACCCGTACCAACCCGTACTCATCGATGAGTACGGGTTGGTACGGCCCCGTCGAGTGAAGGCCCCGAACAAGCCTGCGAAGAACGCGACTTGAGCGTCCCGCGCCGTCAGCCGCTCGGAGTCGGCGACACGCCCGGGCTCGGGACCGTGCGGACCAGTTCGCCCAGCGTCGGCACCGACTCCGGGCGGGAGCGGACGGCGGGCGTGCACTCCCAGGCGCGCGGCGGGTCTGCGTTCGGGCCGCCGAGGACCACCGGGCCCGGTCCGGCCGAGACGGTCTCATTGCCCGCGAGGGTGCACACGACCTGCGCCAGGGCCACCGGCATCAGGTCCTCCGGCTTCTTGCTGAGCCGGATCGTGCCCGCCGGGTCGCCCGGCCAGCCCGGGACGACGGCCAGCCCGGCCGGGACGACGCTGGTGAAGCCCGCGTCGCGCTCGTCCTGCGAGGGGTCCCGTTCCAGCGCCTCCAGCAGCGCCTCGGCCGCCAGCAGCGCGGGCTCCCGGCCCGGCTTCTTCTCGGCTATCGGGACGACCCGCTCGACGCCGACCAGCTGCGAGCCGCACACCAGCTCCACGGTGGCCCGGAAGCCCTGGGCGCTGCCCTGCTGGGCCGGTATGTCGCAGGACACCCGGGAGGGCGCCGGGCCGACGTCCACCGGGACGCTCGTCGCCCGGATCCCGCATCCGGTCGTCAGGGACGCGAGGCCCCACACCACCGCGGCCGCGGCAGCGGCCCTACGCCTCGTTCGCGTCGCCACCGGCGATCACCTTCCCCACGTCCACCGGCAGCCGCAGCGTGAACAGCGCGCCGCCGCCCTCGGCGTTCGCCGCGGTGATCTCGCCGCCGTGGATGTGCGCGTTCTCCACGGCGATGGACAGGCCGAGGCCGCTGCCGTCCGACTTCGGGCGGGAGGCGCTGGCCTTGTAGAAGCGGTCGAAGACGTGCGGCAGCACCTCTTCGGGGATGCCCGGCCCGTTGTCGCGCACCGCGATGACGAGCCATTCGCCGTCGACCCGCACCGACACCCGCACCGGCGAGCCGCCGTGCTTGAGGGCGTTGCCGATGAGGTTGGCGAGGATGACGTCGAGGCGGCGCGGGTCGAGGCGGGCCATGATGCCGCGCTCGGCGTCGAGTTCGACCGCGTCGAGCCAGGCGCGCGCGTCGATGCAGGCGGTGACCTGGTCGGCGACGTCGACGTCGTCGATGACGAGACGGGCCGTGCCCGCGTCGAAGCGGGTGACCTCCATCAGGTTCTCGACGAGGTCGCCCAGGCGCCGGGTCTCGCTGACGACCAGGGTCACGGCCGGCGCGATCATCGGGTCGAGGTCGTCGATCTCCTCCTCCAGCACCTCGGCGACGGCCGTCAGCGCGGTGAGGGGCGTGCGCAGCTCGTGCGACATGTCGGCGACGAAGCGGCGGCTGGCCTCCTCGCGGGCGCTCATGTCGGCGACCTTCTTCTCCAGCGCCTCCGCGGTCCGGTTGAACGTGCGCGACAGGTCGGCGAGTTCGTCGTTGCCGGAGACGTCGAGCCGGTGGTCGAGCTCGCCCTCGCCGAGGCGGCGGGCGGCGTCGCCGAGCCGCTGGACGGGCCTGAGGACCGTACGGGCGGCGGCCTGCGCGAGCAGCGCGGAGCCGAGCAGGGCGAGCCCGGTGGCGATGGTCAGGGACCAGCCGAGCGCGTTGAGGTCGTCGCGTTCCTGGGCGAGGGACTTGTACATGTAGCCGGTGGGGCCGCCGCCGACGATGCGGGTGCCGCCGACCAGGTACGGGTTGCCGTTCGGCCGGGTGCGCTGCCAGTACATGTGGTACTCGGAGTCGCTCGCCGTGGTCGGCTTCTGCCGGTCGTTGACGGCCCGCTGGAGGCTCTCGGGGACGTCCTCCAGCCGGAAGGCGTCCGGGCCGGCCGCACCGAACACCACGCGGTGGTCGGCCCGTTCGTCCACGAGCAGCACGCTGTACCCGGGGCTGCTGCCCGCCATCAGGTCGGCGGTGCGCTGGAGTTCCTCGGGGGTGGGGTCGGCGGGCAGGGCGGCGGCCCGCAGCTGCATCTCCTGGCGGAAGTCGCCGAGGGCCGCGTCCTGGGTGCGGGTGAGGACCGCCTCGCGGTTCAGCCAGTAGGCGATGCCGGACGCGGAGACCGCGGCCGCCAGCGCGACGAGCGAGAACACCATGAGGAGCCGCAGCCGCAGGCTGGTCCAGCGCCGGCCCGCGAACAGAGCCTTGATCACTGCGGGTTGTCCAGGCGGTAGCCGACACCCCGTACGGTGCGGATGAGGGTGGGCGAGGAGGGCACTTCCTCCACCTTGGCGCGCAGCCGTTGGACGCAGGCGTCCACCAGCCGGGAGTCGCCGAGGTAGTCGTGCTCCCAGACCAGCCGCAGCAGCTGCTGCCGGGACAGGGCCTGCCCGGGCCGCCGGCTGAGCTCCAGCAGCAGCCGCAGCTCGGTCGGCGTCAGCTGGAGGTCCTCGCCGTTCTTCGTCACCGTCATCGCGGCCCGGTCGATGACCAGGGAGCCGAAGGCGGCGGAGTCGTTGGCCTCCCGCTCGCCGCGACGCAGTACGGCCCGGATCCGGGCGTCGAGCACCCGGCCCTGGACCGGCTTGACGACGTAGTCGTCGGCGCCGGACTCCAGCCCGACGACCACGTCGATGTCATCGCTGCGCGCGGTCAGCAGAATGATCGGCAGCTGGTCGGTGCGGCGGATACGCCGGCACACCTCGAAGCCGTCGATCCCGGGCAGCATCACGTCCAGCACGATCAGGTCCGGCCGCTGCTCCCGGAGGAGTTTCAGGCCGTCCTCGCCCGTCGCCGCGGTGGCCACACGGTGGCCCTGGCGGGTCAGGGAGAGTTCGAGGGCCGTGCGGATGGCGTCGTCGTCCTCGATCAGCAACAGGAAAGGCACGGCCACATTCTGTCCCATGTGCGGTTGGGAGTTCGACCGCTGGACACGAGGGGTTCTCGTCGGGGTTCTCGTCGGGGTGGCTGTGACAGGCCTGTGACAGTCGACGGACACCGCGGTTAAGTCCGCCGTGCAGTCTTTAACCAACGCACCGAGCACGGCGCGAAACCAGGAACCGAAAGCAGACTCCACGACGGGGGGCGCGGGATGAACACGCTGCACAGCACCACCACCAGCGCGGTTGTCACGCGGCTGCACGATGTGGGCCGCCGGGCCGGTGCCCGTTCGGTGACGGTCGCCCGTCCCCGGCAGCCGCACACGGTGGCCATCGACGCGAAGACGTACGGGCCCGCCACGGCGGTTCCGGCCGCCTTCCCCGAGCCGCGGCTGTCCTCCGACTCGGAGGCCGAGTTCACGGCGTACGTCCGGGAGCGGCGGGCCGCGCTGTACGCGACGGCCTTCCACCTGACCGGCGACCGGTACGAGGCCGAGGACCTGCTGCAGAGCGCGCTGTTCTCCACGTACCGGGCCTGGGACCGGATCAGCGACAAGGCGGCCGTCGGCGGCTACCTGCGGCGCACGATGACGAACCTGCACATCTCCGCCTGGCGCCGGCGCAAGCTGAACGAGTACCCGACGGAGGAGCTGCCGGAGACGGCGACCGACGCGGACGCTATGCGCGGTACGGAGCTGCGCGCGGTGCTGTGGCAGGCGCTGGCCCGGATCCCGGAGCCGCAGCGCACGATGCTGGTGCTGCGCTACTACGAGGGCCGGACGGACCCGGAGATCGCGGAGATCCTCGGGATCAGCGTCGGCACGGTGAAGTCGAGCATCTGGCGCTCGCTGCGCCGCCTGCGGGACGACGAGGCGCTGAGCTTCGGCCGCGACGAGGCGGAGTCCTTCGAGGAGCTCGTCGCGTAGCGCCACGAGCTCTCACAGAGCCATCACGGAGCCATTGGCCGGGGGGCCGTCCTACGGGGGTGGGACGGTGGCCATGGGGGGGAACGCGGGGGGGGGGGGGGGGGGGGGGGTGCCCCCCCCCCCCCCCCCCTTTTTTTTTTTGTGGGGGGGTTTGGGGGGGGGGGCGGCCCTACCGCGCCCCCCCCCCCCCCCCCCCCACCCC